>JAGQOZ010000348.1 GCA_020426955.1 Planctomycetales bacterium | reverse complement strand
TAGAAAAGTTAGTCTTGTTGCGAACCAAGTTGTCAGGCGAAGCGGTCGCTCGCCACATCCGCCAATCCGGAATTGTGATCGAAAAGGACCGTTTGACACCCGAACAACGGATACAAATGCAACAGAACGGCGTTTGGTTCGAAGACGATGACGACCAGGCGATCGAACCATTTGAACGGCCCTAATTGGTTCGACTGGAAAATCGACAGAATGATTACCATTTTCGACGATCTACTTCGCTATAATGGCGGTAGACGTTCTTCACTGTGACTTGGTGACCACTGTCATGACACCCACACAAAAATATCCAGAAATCGCCTGGCAACGGAAGTTAGGACAAGTGCTACTACGGATTTCTGTGTTGCCGTTGTGGTGCTTGTGGACGATGTGCCTCATTGGATTTGTCTGGTGGTATGCCGATTTCTTCGTTTCGCCGGAGCGTTGGCCGCACAGCGAAACGGAGAATCTTCGAGCGGTTCGAGATGGCCTTATTTTTTTGTGCGCGCTACGGACTTCTTTTTGGCCAACAAAGTGTTTTACTAAATGGCTCTTTGGCAAGATTAATACGCAACAACTGATCATAGCCATGGAACGTTCCGTTGAAGAAAACGAAAACCACAATTTGTCGGAAGGTAAGGCAAATGATGGTCACGAATGCCAATGATGCGCCCACACAAAAATATCCAGAAATCGCCTGGCAACGGAAGTTGGGACAAGTGCTGCTGCGACTGGGATTGATTCCAATCTGGTTAATGATGACAGGCATCGCTGTGCTGGAATGGTCATTGCTATACAAACGACTCCCGGAGCTATCTGCTTCCATTCATTTTCTCTGGTCGGTTCTGGTGTTTCCCGTGCGATTAGTGGTCCAAGTCGTATTGACCTGCCTGACAATCGATTTCACCGTGTGGTTGGCGTCAGGCCAGTATTCGAACGTCACTCAGCGATTATGGCAAAATGGGGACTTGATACGGAAGATATTTGCAACACAGGAAAGTACGCCGCGAACCAAGTAATCAGTGTTGCAGTGGACGGTGTGGACAAGGTTCGTGGCGAATGAAACTCCGTTGCAGCCGTTGCGACACGACTTAGCCCACGCACCAGTCATTCGTGAACCATTCAATTCGCAGATCACGCTTGGGGCTGTAGTTAGTGGTGATTTTGAATTTCTTGGTTTCCAAGAATCCGGGCAAGGAAACGGCCGGGACGTGAGCGTGTTGCGACATCACGTCAATGCGGTCGTTTTCTGGTTTCCAGTCGAACAAAATCGAATTGTCTCGTTCGTACCATTCGTCCAAATACTTCATGTCACTGGGACTGGCCACCACAAACGGGCAGCGATGCTTGCACAGAAAACCCATCAGTTTGCTGGCGACTTGTCGAGTCAGATTCGTATCGCCATCGGCTGATTTTGCTGCCACATTCCAAATGGTAACGAATCCTTCGCTATCAACATCACTCGGGTCAATCACAACTTGTACTTCGGCCAGATTCGTTTCCGACATATCGCTCCTTTGGTCCGCTTTGCGTTTTGAATCACTTGCATTTTCATCGCGTAATGCCGTTCTCGTCCAATTTCAAGAACGACAAGGCGGGCTAGTTTAACGGAAGTTGGCGTCGGCGAACATGCGAAGTTCTAGTTTTACTTTGCCAAGCGACTTTGTTCAAAAAGCGGCGTTCGCTATCAGCCACTGCTACTTGTTGCCGCCCGCCAGAATGTTTAACTTGCCGAGTATCAACTTGCGAGTGAAGGAGAGATACCCAAAATGTTGGAACTATTTGGTCAAATTGAAGACGCCGTCCAGTTTATTCGATCCCAATGGGACGGCACTCCCCAAGCGGGCATTATCTTGGGAACAGGCCTCGGTGGTTTGGTCGAACAGATTGAAGTGCAAGCATCCATCGAATACGAACAGATTCCGCACTTTCCTAAATCAACAGCGATCAGTCATCGAGGTCGTCTGGTGTGCGGTACGCTTCACGGTTTACCCGTCATGGCCATGGAAGGTCGATTCCACATGTACGAAGGATATTCTCTGAAGCAAATCACTTTGCCAGTGCGCGTGATGCGAGCGTTAGGCGCGGAGATTTTGGTAGTGTCCAACGCCTGCGGCGGCATGAATCCGTATTATCGCTGCAGTGACATTATGGTGATTGATGACCATATCAACCTGCTGGGAGACAACCCATTGATCGGCATCAACGATGATCGCCTGGGGCCTCGTTTTCCTGACATGAGCGAACCGTATTGCCAAGCGTTGATCAGCGACGCGATGCAGGTTGCCAGAACGGAAGATTTTCCGCTGCATCGCGGAGTCTTTGTGGCAGTGTCAGGACCGAATTTGGAAACACGAGCGGAATATCGTTTTCTTCGCATGATTGGCGCCGATGTGGTTGGCATGTCCACCGTGCCCGAAGTCATTGTGGCCAAACACTGTGGTTTACGAGTGGTCGGGTTTTCGGTCATCACGGACATGTGTTTCCCCGATTCGCTAGCCGAAGCAAATGTGGAAGAAATCATTGCCCATGCCAATGCGGCCGAACCAAGATTGACCAAGCTGGTCACCGGAGTTTTGGCGAAACAAACGAATTGATCTGTTCGCCATTCTTGCCGAAACAAGAACAAGGTAGCTTGCCATGACCAACGTCAACGCTGTGGATCACCCGCTGATTCGCCACCATGTCACTCGTTTGCGCAGTGTCGAAACCAAGCCGGAAGAATTTCGCACACTCGTGGGCCGCTTGGCCGTTTTGTTGGCCTACGAAGCCACGCAGGATTTGCAACTGACATCCACCGAAGTGGAAACGCCGCTGGTGACCACATCCGGTCATAAACTTTCTGAGCGAATCGGTTTGGTGCCGATTTTGCGAGCGGGCTTGGGGATGATTGATCCGGTGTTGAACTTATTGCCATCGGCCGAAGTCTGGCACCTGGGACTCTACCGCGACGAATCGACGGCGCAGCCTGTCGAGTATTACAGCAAGATTCCCGCGAATCAGCCGGTGGACGTCGCGCTGGTTTTGGATCCCATGTTGGCCACGGGAGGTTCCGCCGTCGCCGCGCTGACAACGCTAAAAAACTGGGGCGTGCCTTGTGTCAAACTATTGTCCGTGATCGCAGCGCCGGAAGGGATTGAGTTTGTCAAATCGGAAGTACCGGACGCGCAGATTTTTGTATGCGCCGTGGACAAGAAGTTGAATTCGCAAAAATTCATTGTGCCCGGCTTGGGCGATGCCGGCGATCGCATTTTTAATACTCGTCACGAATAGGCGCAGGAGTCACAGGTCGTGTTGTTGTCAGGACGAAAAGCGCTGGTGACCGGTTCGACTCAGGGAGTAGGCCAAGCCATTGCTGTTGCCTTGGCCAACGCCGGCGCGGATGTGGTGATTCATGGCTTGGAAGAAAATGATTCGGCCACCAACACGTTGGCTCGCTGTCGTGATGCCGGAGTTCGCGCGGAATTGGCGCTAGCCGATTTGATTGAACCAGCGACAGATTCTTCACCGATGCCCGGCGTGGATCGGTTGTTCGAATCGGCAATCACCACGATGCCCGGAATTGACCTGTTGGTGAACAATGCGGGAACCTATATCGACGTGCCGTTTCTGGAAATGGACATGGACCGCTTTGATCGCACCATGCGATTGAACGTCTATGCGTATTATTTCTTGACACAAGCGTTCGCTCGGCATTGGGTGGCTCGAAAAATAGCGGGCCGCATCCTCTTGATCGGTTCCATCAATGGGCGATTGGCGGAACCAACACACACCGCGTACGATGCGTCCAAAGGCGCCGTGGAAATGATGGTCAAATCGATGTGCGTGGAATTGGCACCGCTGGGAATTCGAGTCAACGGTTTGGCACCCGGTTTGTTTCACACGCCGCTAACCGCACCCGCCGTGGATAATGTTCGATTCAAGAAATGGATGCAGTTGCATACGCCCAACGGTTCGGTGCCCAATCCCGATGTGGCAGGCGACGCGGCCGCGTTCTTGCTGAGCGATGCTGCGCAACACATTCACGGTCACATGCTGATGGTCGATGGCGGTTTGGGAATTTGGCAACAGCCCGATCCGCCGCAGGAATATACGGTGTCTGATTCGAACCAACCAGAACAACAAAATTCGTAGAATTTTGAAACTCGTTTGGCAATATCCGAGTCAGATCAGCGAACCGTTGGCTATACCGCAGTGCGTTAAGTGAATGTTCTTCGATACCACCAGATTCGAATGGAAGCTATGAATGTAGAAGCGGCCAGCAATGTGATTGAAGTAAATAAGCTGTGCAAAAGCTTTCGCGGAAAGATTTTCGGCAAGCCGATTCACGCGCTAAAGTCGGTCGATTTGGAAGTAGGACGAGGCGAAATCTTTGGCCTACTTGGCCCGAACGGTGCCGGAAAGACCACGCTGATTAAAGTTCTGCTGGGCGTGATTCAGCGGAGCGAAGGAAGCGCCAGCTTGCTGGGATTGCCCGCCGGAGATCGACGCAGCCGTCGCAAGGTTGGTTATTTGCCGGAGCAGTTGAAACTGCCAGTGCATCAAACGGCCACGACGGCCTTGAATTTCTACGGCCAGTTGAGCGGAATGAGCGGCCAAGAAATGCGGAAGAAGCGAGATGAAATTTTGTCGTTGGTCGGGCTCTTAGGACGTCAACACGAATCGGTAAAACGGTTTTCCAAAGGGATGCAACAACGCTTGGGTTTGGCTCAAGCCATCCAACACGACCCGGAACTATTGATTCTAGACGAACCAACCGATGGCCTTGACCCGGTTGGACGCAGCCAGATTCGCACTATTTTGAAAACACTTCGTGATCAAGGTCGAACTGTTTTTCTGAATAGTCACATTCTGCAAGAAGTGGAATTAGTTTGTGATCGAGTGGCGATTCTTGGATCGGGCGAATTGAAATTTGTTGGTCGCATCGACGAATTGACTCCGGAACAACACGCCAGCGCTTTGATTGTGACGGAAGGCGAACAAGACTTGCCGGACGAAACGAAGGCTCGCTTCGCTGGACTGCAACTTCGCAGGGAAGGCACCACATTTCACTGGAATCTGCCCATCCAAGAACAATCGACCGTGAACCACTTTGTGGACGAACTTCGCAAGTCGCATCACAGTATTCTTAGTGTTCGACGCCAAAAGAAGACATTGGAAGATGCGTTTTTGGATCTCATTGCAACCGATGCGGAGGTCCTATGAGACCGTACCTGGCGATCATTATCGATTCGTTTCGTGAAGCCCTTTCGTCTCGAGTGCTCTGGATCTTGCTGGCGCTAATCACCGTGCTGCTGTTGGCCTTGCTGCCATTAGGTTGGCAGCGTCCGCTGACGTATCGTTTGGGCGAAGGCGATATTCGGCGAATGAGTGAATTCCAACAGACGCTGGCGAAAGGTGAAACGCGAGTCGCCAAAACACCGACCAAACACATTTGGGATAAGCTGCCGGAAGACCTTCGGTCCAAATTGAAGCAGGCCGATTCTAATCGAAGCTTGCAGCAAGAATTGGCAAACGAACTCACCAGCCTGCTGGAACAAGACGACTTCTTTGACGCGGAATGCTGGAAGAACGTGGATCTAAACGATGAAGCGGCCAAACTGCGTGACCAAGGTGTCAGCCAATTAAACGAAGAACAGCGGCGACGGTTTCACCGCTTGGCATTGGAATCCGCGTATCCAAGGTTCATTCGCCAAACTCCGTCCCAATCTGTTTTGCCAACCTATCTTGGGTATGACATTGGATTCCCGTTTCCACTGACCGACAGTCAGCTGGAAGATGCGGTGGATACTTTTGTGGCCGTATTCATGTACGGGTTGGTCGGCGTCATTGGCTTGCTGGTCGCGATTTTGGTGACGTCGTTTATTATCCCCAACACGTTTGATTCCGGTTCGCTGTATTTGTTGTTGAGCAAACCGATTTCACGGCCACTATTGTAT
This sequence comes from Planctomycetales bacterium, assembly GCA_020426955.1. Lineage (GTDB taxonomy): Bacteria > Planctomycetota > Planctomycetia > Pirellulales > Pirellulaceae > JAGQOZ01. The sequence continues at coordinate 724 of JAGQOZ010000348.1, read as the reverse complement.
TTGGCCAAATTTGTTGGAGGATGCACCTTCGTATTGCTGAACGCGGCCTATTTAATTTTGGGACTTTGGCTGTTACTAGGACTTCGACACGGCATCTGGAACCACCGCATTTTGCTCTGCATTCCGTTATATGTCTTCATCTTTGCTATCTATTATTCCGTTTCAGGATTGGCCGGTTTGATCTGGCGGAACACCGTTGTCTGCATTGCGGTGACCGTTGTCATGTGGGGCATTTGCTGGGCAATTGGATTGGCGAAAGGCATTGTCGATCTATGGGTGGTCATGCCCAACAAGGTGGTGCAAGTGATGGAAGATCAAGAGCAGGTCTTTGCCAGCACCAATAGCGGAACCGTTTTGCGTCGTGACCAACAAGGCGAATGGAACGAAGTCTTTGCGAACGTCGATTCCGGACCGGCCCCGCCATTTGTGAATACGCGAATTGGCCCCATCTATGATTCCGTCAATCGCCGGATGGTGATGGTGCAAAACAATTGGTCGTCGCCCAGTCTGTGGGTCGCAACCAGGGAAGATGATTGGACCGGCATATCCAAGGGAAGTGCACCTAGTGGCGTGCAAGGACTTTTGAATGATGCGGATGGTCGAGTGGTCTTGATTACTCGAAACGAAATCAGTCGTCTTGTCGATCAATTCGAACCAGAAAACAAACTGGTGGAAGCCTTGCAATGGCTACCGCTTCCGAACATGAATCAAATGACCCAAGCGA
>JAGQOZ010000347.1:2011-6675 GCA_020426955.1 Planctomycetales bacterium | reverse complement strand
CGGTCTCAGACCGATGCGTCCGCCGGGCGAATAGGCGTCGTTGTTGCGAACCTTCTTGTTGGCCGTATAGTGATTGATCATGGAATCCATGTTGCCGGCGCTGATGGCGAAGAATAATCGGGGCCGGCCGAATTCGCGCCAAGCGTCGCAGTTGTGCCAATCAGGCTGAGAAATGATGCCGATTCGAAAACCCGCGGCCTCTAGCACTCGACCCAGAATCGCCATCGCAAAGCTAGGGTGATCGATATAGGCGTCGCCGGTGACAAAAACGATGTCCAGTTCGTCCCAGCCTCGTTGCTTCGCTTCAGACAGCGACATCGGCAGCGGCGGGATGTCCGCCGGGCGGAAATCTTGGGCGGATAACCCATTCAGATAGTCTCGCGAAGGAAACGCTTGATTCAGAATGGGTAGTTCCATGAGAGTACCAGAGGGCAAAGTTTGATTTCCGGACGGCGAGACAACGGTTAATTATAGACAATGCACGCGTTATCGGGAGGGCCGCGTTAGCGTCTTGGGCTGTCTTGGGAGATCGAGGCTCCCGCCGAGTTTTCAGCATGGGAGATCGAGGCTCCCGCTGAGTTTCAGTACAATCAAAGCGACGTTGTTGTGTTCGGCAGAAGCGTCGGGCTCTTATGGAAAACGCAATGGAAAGAAGCGAAAACGATGTCGTCTCCCAACTTTCTAAAACAACTAACCGGTTCATTCGCCAATCCGGCGGCGGAAAACCCTACGGTGGAAATGATTGAAGCGGCGTATCAGCACCATGGATTGCCATTTCGTTACATCAATTTTGAAGTCGGACCAGACAAGCTGGCAGACGCCGTCGCTGGTGCCAAAGCGATGGGATTTGTGGGCTTCAATTGTTCGCTGCCCAACAAAGTGGAAGTGATTCAGTATCTGGACGGATTGGGCGAATCGGCCGCCATCATGCAAGCAGTCAACTGCGCGGTGAATCGCGGCGGAAAGTGGATTGGTGAAAATACGGATGGCAAAGGATTCTTGGCATCGTTGGAAGAAGTGACGTCGGCGCGAGGTAAATCATTTGTGTTGTTTGGTGCTGGCGGAGCTGCTCGAGCTATCTCGGTGGAAGTCGCGCTGGCCGGTGCGGCTTCGATTCGCATTGTGAATCGGACAAAGGAACGCGCCGAACAGTTGGCGACGCTGCTGCGTGAACGGACATCGGTTCAGGTCGACTTTGACGAATGGACCAACAATTATGCGATTCCCGCGAATACCGACGTGGTAGTCAATGCCACTTCGATTGGCTTGTTTCCGAACGTCGCTGCGAGATTGCCGCTGGACGTTGGTTCGCTGCGTCCGCAGATGGTTGTGGCGGACGTGATCCCCAATCCATTGCGAACTCGGCTGATTGCCGATGCTGAAATGGCGGGCTGTACGGTCATTGACGGGCTGGGAATGTTGGTCAACCAGGGGGTGATTAGCATCAAGTATTGGACTGGAGTAGATGTGGAACCGGAAGTAATGCGGCAACGAGTGATCCAGGTTTTAGGGATGTGACGCAGCTTGTCGGTTTCGCTACAAACGAACGGCCGTTTGCGGTATCATAAGCGACTTGATTTATCGTGCATTGGGATCTGTAGGAGGCGATTATGATTCGCTTGATAGCAAATCTAGGAACAGCAACCGTATTGACCTTGTGGTTGATTGTCGGCGTAGCGGGATGTAATTCTAGTTCGCAGAATTCGGAAAATGGCGGCGATTCAGATGCGCCCAAGATCGGCGTTTCATTGCTGACGCTGAAGAATCCGTTCTTTGATGTGATTGGCAACAACATTGCATCTGAAGCAGAAAAACACGGCTATCAAGCAATTGTGCAAAGTGCCGAAGAGGATATTCAGATTCAGGGTAACCACGTCAAGGATTTTATTGTCCAAGGTGTTTCGGCCATTGTGCTTAGCCCTTGCGAATCTGAGGCCATTGGACCCATCATCAAAGAAGCCAATGACGCGGGGATTCCCGTTTTCACAGTGGATATTCCATGCCGGCTGCCCGATGTGAAGATCGCTTGCCAAATTGCCAGCGATAATTTTCAAGGAGGTAAAGAAGCTGCCAAAGCCATGATAGAAGCCTTGGGCGAAGATGGCGGCAAAGTTGGTATTCTACATTTTGTCCAAGCCGAATCGTGTCAGCTGCGAGTCAAAGGGTTTCGCGAAGTGATCCAGCAGCACAATGCAGCGGCGGCCGCAAAAATAGAAATTGTGGCCGAACTGGAAGGCGGTGGAGATCGAGATCGCGGGAATGCAGCCGCCCAGGATTTGTTGCAAGCTCATCCCGATTTGGCTGGTATCTTCTGTATCAACGATCCGTCAGCGTTAGGAGCCTACGCCGCGTTGGAAAAAGCCAATCTACAAGATCAAGTGGTGCTGATTGGATTTGACGGAATGCCTGAAGGGAAGCAAGCGATCAAGGATGGCAAGATCTATGCTGATCCTGTGCAATTTCCGGATCAAATGGGTGTGCGAATTGTCGATGCCATCATCAAACATTCCAAAGGGGAAGAACTGCCAGCGGAAATTCTGATCCCGTGCGAATTGTATCGCCAAGAAGACGCGCAGAACGATCCTTCGCTCCGGTAGCAATCCACGTTCGAACGGTACGGAGCACCAGAAATAGGCGGGCGTCAAAAGCCAAAACAACCACATGAATCTTTCGACACTTTTTCGGTACGGAACGTTCGTCGCGTTGGTCTTGCTGTGCATTTTGTTCAGTGTGTTGACATACGGTCGGCAGTTTCCCGACGGCGCCAGCGGCGCAACGGCCTTGGCCAGACAGATAACGAACCAATTCGAACCTGATGCTCGAATCCTGATTGCGGTTCCCAACAACGATACATCGATTCAATTTGCCGAATCACTGACACAGAATCTGACGACAGCTGGCTTTGACGTCGTGGCCAATGTCAAAGGCGAAGCCGCGGACGCTCGAAAGGAATTACTGCGGCTGCGCGAAGCGGGCGAACAGCTAGACGTGGTGGCAGGGAATCATACTTCGGCCAACTGGTTGTTGTTCAAAGACATTCGTAGCGACTTTCCCGAATTGGGCGAAGTCATAGTGATCGAGCCAGCCAGCTACAATTGGCCCGGATTTTTGACTGCGGCCAATCTGCGGAATATCACCATTCAGGTCTCGGTTCTGGGAATCCTGGCCGTGGGCATGACCTTTGTGATCATTGCGGGTGGCATTGATTTGTCCGTGGGCAGCTTAATCGCGCTGGCGGCCGTGGTGTCGACGTATTTGATTCGTGAATACTTGGGGGCTCGTGAAGCAGGTGTGTCACAGATGTTTTTGGCAGGTGCTGTGGGGATATTGGCCTGTGGAATTGTGGGCGCGTTTTCTGGTTCGATGATCATCTACTGCGGCGTGCCTCCATTTATTGTGACGCTGTCGATCATGCTGACCGCTCGAGGCATCGCCAAGATCATTGCCAACAACGACACGATCTTTGAACTGCCCGATCAGTTTACTTGGTTGGGCCGAGGTGCAGATTTGGGCGGCATACCGAATACCGTCGTGTTGATGCTATTGCTGTATGTTGTCGGACATATCTTGATGTCCAAGACGCTGATCGGGCGGTACATCTACGCTGTGGGTGACAACAAGCAGGCAGCGTGGCTTTCGGGCGTGCCGGTCAAGTCGGTGTTGATGTTCACGTATGTCTGTTCGGGCATGCTGGCCGGGCTGGGCGGCGTGATCATGGCGTCCGACTACCAAAGTGGTTCTTCGAAATATGGCGAAACATTCGAACTGTACGTGATTGCGGCGGTGGTGATTGGCGGGACCAGTCTGTCCGGCGGCCGAGGTTCGATCATCGGCACGCTGGTAGGAGCTCTGATCATCCAGGTCATCCGTAACGGCATGAACCTGACCGGCGTCGATAGCAACGTTCAAGACGTCATTTTGGGCAGCGTGATTCTGATTGCCGTGTTGCTGGATAAGTTCAAAGAACGCCGGAATGTGTAGGGCGCATTCAATGCATTGAGTTCCAAAGCCGTTTGTAGTCCCGCCTTTAGGCGGAATGAGAGACGGTGAGATGGCGGCGGGGATTCCGGCTAAAGCCGGGACTACGAACCGATGTTATGGGAATTCGGGATTTTTAGTAGGCAGCCAGCAGGCGATCGACGTCGAACCACAGTTCTGCGTCGTCGGGGCCTAACATGATGTCTCGCTTGCCGTTGTCTGTTTCCAACAATTGTTGGCCCAGCGAATCGAAGCCCAGGACCTGAGCAATATCATATTCGTCGGCCAAGTAGGTGATCTTGAAAGGGGCTTCTTCCGAGCCGTCACCAGTATCCAGCAACGCGTTTAGGCAAGCGTGAGAAGCGGCTCTGGCGGCACAGGTGATGGCGTCTAGGCCCAGTTCTTCGGCGGCCAAGCCTTTGAAGAAGTGGAAACGAGGGCTTAGGAACCAGACAGGTTCCAGTTCGTCCGCCAGTTCAGCTACTTGTTGAAATTCGCGTCGCGAAAACAGGGCCGCCAGCAGATCGAGGTCTCGGCTACCGGGATCGTAATCTTCGTGCTTGAAGACTGTGGTCTGCAATCGCGAGAAGCGTTGCGATGTCGGTTCGATCAGAAACTTCTGGAACCGGTCATCAACTACCGCATGACTCATGAGAAACGTCCAACAACCATCGTGACGCCGCAAG
>JAGQOZ010000347.1:0-1912 GCA_020426955.1 Planctomycetales bacterium | reverse complement strand
ATCAGAAACTTCTGGAACCGGTCATCAACTACCGCATGACTCATGAGAAACGTCCAACAACCATCGTGACGCCGCAAACCAGTCACGTTGGCTTGCGTTCTTCAATGTATCGTAACTCTCAAACAAACAACTGGCAACATTTATTGAGACAATTCTGTTGCGATTTAGAAAATCATTTCTGCAAACGCAATCGTGTCATTCGACTCTGACCGTTACTGACATGACGTTGACGTTGGCGTGCATCACATCGTTCGAATCAAATCATGCAAGCAACGCATGGCTCTTTGGGCGAAGCGATAAGGTCAACCGACTTCCATGCGAACCGTCACGTCAGCGTCACTATTCGCCCGCTAACCGATGATTTCTCGTTTCCGATTCAGATAATCCCATACGACAAACCGATCCAAGTCTTTGCCTGCGGTGAAGAAGACTCGGCCGCTAGTCGTTTCCGCCACGTTGTACGCAAACCGAATATCTTCTTCGGATTGGGACCAACTGGGAATCAGAAACATGTTGATGGTGATGTTTTCGCGATGGCACAGCATCGCTTCTCGCATCGTGGCTTCTTCGGTCCGCGGATCGGGCGGATACAGCATATACAGCCAGTTTTTTTCGAAATGAGCCGTGGGTAAACCGTCTGTAATCAGCACAATTTGCCGGTTCGGCGAATCTTGAACGGACAGCAGTTGCCGAGCCAACTGGAGGCTGTGCTGAATGTTGGTAAAGTGCGGGTGGATCATCGATTCGCTGATATCGTCACGGCTCATGTCGGCCTTCAGATGCACCCAGGGATCGTGAATGGTGACGGGTTTGGGCATCAAATTGATGATCTCGGCAGCGGGCCGAAGCTTGGCGAACGTGTACATTTCTATGAACTGCAAATAATCGCCGGGATATTCGCTGCGAATCAGGCCGTCCATGGCCAACGCCATGCGTTTGACGTTGATGTACTGGCCTTCGTATCGCATCGAACCACTCATATCCATGATCACCACGGTGGCCGATTTGGGGTTGTTCTTGGTGCGATGAACTTCAATATCGTCCGCCTTGATACGAATTGGCAGGCCCGGACCACTGCGTAACATGGCGTTCACAAATGTCTGCGGTATGTCCATATTGGTCAACGAATCGCCAAATTCGTACTGTTTGGTCTGAGGCAGTTCGACCGCGCCTTCACCGACAATCGGGCCTTGGTGTCGTCCACTGCGAGAAGCTTGCAAGTTGCTGAAAATTCGCTCCAACAGCTTGCCCTGAAACATGCGATAGGCCTTGGGCGTCAGCTGAAACGCTCCGCCCTTTTGCTCCAGGCCTTGGCGTTCGGCCATTTCTTTGGTGTAGTTTTGCACCATTTGTTGCAACGCCTCCAGGTTTTCCATTTCGCCTGGCTGAGCAAATTCGGACAACATGTCCATGTCAATGATACCGATCTGCGCTGTATCTCTAGCCTCTTCCAACTGTTTCAACAATTCGTCAATCTTCTGCAGCTCTTCTTTGACGGCAATGGCTTGCGAGACGGTTAGTGCTGTGTGGCCGGTGAACAGATACCGAGCGGCCAGTTCGTCGACTTCGTATTTTTCGCCCATGCGTTCCATGATTTGGACCAATTCCACGGCAAACTGGCTTTGATCGTTGGCCACGGAATACCAAATTCGTTCCAAATCATACAGCTGTTGATGGCGAACGGCGGTTTCAAAGCGATCACGAAACTTCTTGGGCGGCCGAATCGACTTGGCGGTGTCGCGAACATTCCTTTCGGCCAGCGTCTGCACCGATTCCGTTTCATATGTTTCCAGAATCTTGCGTTTCCGCTCCAGCAACATGGCGATCAACGCGTCAATGCTGGGGCTAAATCCCGCAATCTGGCTGGGGTCGATCCGGATGGCTCGGGCGAGTTCTTCTTCGGTGAACTCTC
>JAGQOZ010000346.1 GCA_020426955.1 Planctomycetales bacterium | reverse complement strand
AACCCCATCATCCAGCATGGCGAAGTCGATTTTCGAGACGAACGGCGCGATCACGTCCATGGTCGCATCTGGCGTATCACCGCTAAAAACCGCGATCTGATCCCCGTCCTGAACTTGGAAACAATGTCCACTTCAGAACTGGTGCCGTTACTCGCATCGCCCGAACCGTGGCGAAAACAACAAGCCAGAATCGTTCTGCAAGACAAAGGCGCTGCCGAAGTCCTGCCGGCCTTGAACGCTTGGCTGGAAAGCTTGCCGGCCGACCACCCTGAATTGGAACGCTTACAGTTGGAAGCTCTGTGGATGTGTCAATCTCTGGACGAATGGAATCTTCCGCTGCTAGAAAAGTTACTGGCGGCCAATGAACCGCATGTCAAAGCGGCTGCCGTACGAGTTCTTTCGCATTGGCAGTGGAACGTTCCGAATTCGCTGGAATGGCTCGCTAAATTGGCGCAAGATCCGTTTGCTCGAGTTCGCTTAGAGGCGGTCCGAGCGTTAGCGTTGTCCGATTCGCCGGCCGCATGTCCGTTGGCCATGGCGGCATTGGATTTCCCAGTGGATCGCTATTTGGATTTTGCCTTGTGGCTGACTGCTCGAGACACTCAAGATCGTTGGCTACCGGCACTCAAGAATGGCGAAATTGATTTTGGCGGCAACGCTCATCATTTGACGTTTGCGTTACAAGCGATTGAAACGCCCGACGTGTCGGCCATGCTGTTGTCACTGTTGCAGCAGAATAATTTTCCAGAAGTCGCGCGAGCCAACATTTTGCGAACCGTAGCAACGACGTCGGTCCAACCGCAAGAATTGATGGCCGTCTTGATCGAATGCATCGATGGCCCGTTGCCATCCGCCGCTCGCGCCAACCTACTGGAAACGCTGACATCAGCCACAGGGCAGAAAAAATTGGTTCCGGCAGGCGCCCATGGCAATCTGCAAGAACTGGAATCGCTCGTCAAGCCAGACGAAGGTCAACTAGCCGCCGCCGCGTTGAAAGCAATCGGCCAATGGAATTCGCCCAACGCGTTGGCTCGACTGCAAAACGTGGTGCAAAACACGGATTATCCTGTGTCACTGCAAATGGCCGCGCTAGATGGGCTTAGCCGTTTGCCCAATCAACAGGGCACCGAAATCCTCCAATCCACCGCAGAAAATGCAGAAGATTCGCCGTTGCGAATCTTCGCCGCCGCTCGGCTCATTGAATCAAATCGCCAGGTGGGCGTGGCCACCAGTGTCAAATTGTTGTCCCAGTTGTCGGCGAGCGAAGATCCGGCGGAGTTGGTTCGATCGATCTTGGCGAATCGCGAAACCTCCAGCGAATTCGCTGCGGCGTTAACGTCCCAAAAGGTCGCTGCGGATGTCGCTAAATTGGCGTTACGAACCATTGGCAGTTCGGGCCAACAGTCACCGGAACTGACCGCGAGTTTTCGATCTGCAGGCGGCTTGGACGAAGCAACTGGCTGGAATCTGACGGCCGAACAGAAGAATCAACTGTTGGCCGAAGTTGCGCAAAACGGCGATGCCGCGTCGGGCGAACAGATCTTTCGTCGAGAAAAGTTGCAATGCTTCAAGTGTCACGCCATTGGCAGTGCGGGCGGCCAAGTGGGTCCGGAACTGGGCAGCATCGGCGGAAGTGCACAGACCGATTACCTATTGGAATCGTTGCTTGAGCCCAATGCCAAGATCAAGGAGAACTATCATTCGTTAGTGGTGGTCGACAATAGTGGCAAAGTGATTTCGGGAATTAAAGTACGAGAAACCCCGACGGATTTGATTCTGCGAAACGCGGAAAATCAAGAAGTTCAGATACCGCTGAGTTCGATTGACGAAACAGAAGATGGCGGTAGCCTTATGCCTCAGGGATTGATGGACGAATTAACTCGATCAGAGCTGATCCACTTGGTGCGTTTCCTTTCCAGCTTGGGCAAGGATCCGTCCTATTCGCTCGGCACCACCGCCTATTTGCGAAACTGGCAGTTCATGCTGAATCATCATGACACCATGTTGATCGCTCGATCCGGAGGCGCTGAAGCGATTGCCGCGGATTCGGACAAGCTGTTGTGGCAAGATCGCTATTCGCTGGTCAATGGGCAGATTCCTTTGGCAAACGTGCATGACGTGCTGTTCGCAGGTTCGCCCAAAAAGACGTTGCGAAGTCGTTTTGAAACCCCCAGCGCCAAATCACTGAGAATCGATGCCCAGCATGTGGTCAGCACGTGGCTGGACGGCAAGATGGTAGATGCGAATTCACCAATCCCAGTTCCGTCCGGCACGCACGAATTGATTTTGGTGTTGGATGGCCAGAAAAACGCGGAATCGTTTGCCGCGTGGCTGGAATAAAACGATGGATGGGCCAGACGTGACGCCCTTGCAATCTTCACAGGCAGGACAATTGCCATAAACAGGCCGTCACGTGTGGCTTGAAGGCCACATCTGTGTTGCGGTTTCTACGCAGTGACCTAGCTTTGCATAGTTTTTCACAAACTGGATTTCCGAACCGTTGTTTCGGACTTCCTGACTATGCAAATCTGGAAATCAGTGCGAACCATGCGATATCGAATTCTGTTGTGGACGATGGTCATCAGTTTGGGTCTGGGCAATGGCGTGCAAGCCGCCACGATTTCGTTTGATGATGGCGGCATCGATAGTGACTGGGCCACGCCGGCAAACTGGCTTGGAGACGCGTTGCCAACCACCGCCGATTTTGTGGAAATCTTGCTCAATCACACGGCGGAAGTCAGTTCGCCAGGCGCGGTGGCCAGCTATGTTGATATTCGAGACGGTGGGACGTTGAATGTCGTTGGTGGCGATCTTACGTTTGGCCACGCCAACAATCGTTGGCTGTGGGTTGGCTGGAATTCGCCGGGCACGGTCAATCAGTCCGGCGGGACCGTTTTAGGAGTTGGCAACAATGCGGACTTGGTGGTCGATTCGTACGGCACGTATCGCATTACGGGCGGATTATTGGATCTGGCCGACGACCTGATCATGTTGGATGGAGCGACATTGGACGTGGCTGGTAATTCGACAGTCATTGTCCGGGACGACTTGCGTGCCACGTTTGGTTCAACTACCAACATTAATGTCGAATTGATCGGCAATAGCGCTCCGACGATTTCTGTATCCGACGACTTACTGTTGCAGGGCAACGTATTACTGAACATTGATGCGACGCAATGGACGGGCGGGAGCGACGTAGAACTCTTCCAAGTTGCGGGCAATATTGCGGGCAATTTCTCCAGTGTGTCTGTTAATGGGAAGTTGGTTCCACCCTCCGCCTATCAAGTGACTGGTAGTGGCGTGGTCATTCCGGTGACCGAACCTTCCACGCTGGCCATGGCCTTTGCCGGTTTGATCGGTTTTGCGGTGATTCGTCGAGCTCATTTGCAGGCACAGAAGAAGATGCGAAACCGCAAAACCGTGCCACCGTTGGTCTTTGTCCCAGAGACTCCCACGCCCAAATTCACCAAGCGAATCCAGCGACCATTTCGCTTGGCCAAAAAGCGATTGCTGGGTGCGAATCAAGATTGGCTGGATGACTGAGAATCTGTGTCGGTTATCCTTGTCGTACACTGCAACACAGAAACATCGGAATCTGCCAACCGGATGATTCGATAAAACAGGGCATTCGAGTCTGTCGTTACAGTTGGTTGTCGGCGCAATGTCGACTACGGTTCAACACGGAAGATTGGCCGGACTATGAAAATCGTTCGATATGCGGTTCTGTTGGTGGTGCTGTTGTGTAGCTTGTCGACTTGTTCGGCACAAGAGTTTGGGTTGTCGCCTCTGTTGGACTGCTGGGAAAACCATTTAGACAATAGCCTGCTACAACGGTTTCTCCCAGATCCCTGTTCGGGCAAACGCGTTTACAAATCTTTCGCGTACGGATCATCCAACCTGACAGCCGATAGCGATATCCCACAAACGTCTGATAGCGATGATGACGCTTTCATGTCACTCAGTGCGATCGGCATTGAACACAACCATTGTCACTATGCCACTCGGTTCGAACTAGAAGGCGGAGTTCGAAGTCAAGCCAACTGGCAATTCTCGCCCGGTTCGGCCCCGATCGTCGACGCTCGTATCGATGACGTGTGGAGCTTGGCGACCAACGTCTGGATTGATGTCCCGCTGACGGAGCGAATTTCGCTGTTTGGCGGCGGAGGCGTTGGTGCGGCTACGGCCGACATCTCGGTTCAAAGCGGTGCCGTGAATGGTGGCCGAGACATGTTCAAATTCCTATATCAAGCAGGCACGGGCCTGACTTATCATTGTTCGCACCGCCTACACTTGGATGTCGGTTATCGCTATCTGAATCTAGGCAATGCGAACCTGGATTTGTTCAACGGAAATACGCCGGCCGGCAATGTATCGTTGGATATCGACGCCAACGAATTCTACGTCGGTTTCCGACTTCTGCATTAAGTCACCGCCTCCGCGTGTTACGGCCAACGCACGACCACTCCCGCGTCTAGCTTCCGACCATCCTGACACGGAATGGTCAGTCGGTTGGTGACAACAGGTGCTTGGCACGAACCAAAGAACGCGTCAGTCACGCTGGCCGACAGTTCGGCCGGACCAAATCCCGGACTGTGACAGGTCAGCAGAATGAATCGACCGTGATTGGCCAGCAACGTCGCGCAATTCTGCAGCAGTTCAGCTAGATGGTGACTGACCTTCCAGACTTCGCCCTTAGGTCCATGCCCATACGAAGGCGGATCCAGAACGACGGCGTCATACTGCCGGCCACGTTTCACTTCTCGCCGCACAAACTTGGCAGCGTCTTCCACAATCCAACGAATCGGCGCGTCTTTTAAGCCGGACAAGTCAGCGTTGTTGCGAGCCCATTGAACGACATTCTTGGCAGAATCGACATGCGTCACCTCGGCACCTGCGGCCGCTGCAGCTAAGGTACTGCCACCCGTATAGGCAAACAGATTCAGCACTCGAACAGGCCGTTCACCTCGCTGACAACGGTCAAAGATCCATTGCCAGTTTTTCATCTGTTCGGGAAAAATGCCAATGTGTCCAAACGAAGTGCACTTGAGTGACATTCGAAAACATTGCAGATCCAACGTCCATGTATCCGTCGATTCGCCGCGCCACGACCACTTGCCGTCCGTGCCGTCGCGGCGATGGTATACGGCCGACGCTGTCTTCCAGAGCCGAGGATCGGTTCGCGCCGAATTGTCTGCTGCCGGCGAGGCTCGGTCCAAAATATATGGCCCGAACTTTTCCAACTTTCTGCCTTGGCCGAAATCCAGCAGTTGATATTCTTCCAACGAGACCATCTTTTCCGTTCTTGGTTGGGATTTGCCGGATTCGTCTGGTCACGACCGCCGCGAATCGACACAATAGAGAAAAACAAGGTAGTTTTAAGGACGCAGGTAATTTGTTGCCAGTAGGCCGAGTTGTTTTTTATGTCCCGTTTGCCACTAAACGTAGCGTTTCGAACCTCAGACCTTGCATGGTTACCACTTCGGTATCCAGCACTGCGAACGATGTTTTACATCTGCGTTCTGTGTTGGGCGGCCACAGTGGCAAATCCACCACTCGCATTGGGCCAGGACACTGTCGTTGACGAACCAGCGTTGATTGCCGAATTGATTGGCCAATTAAATTCCGATTCGTATGCTCGACGCAGCGCCGCCACAGAACGGCTCGCCGGACTCGGCCAACCCGCTGTGGCTCCCCTGACCAAAGCGGTCATGGCCGGCAATCTAGAAACGGCAACTCGTGGAATCTACATCCTTCGCAATCTGGCCGTAGAAGCGGAAGACGATACGATCAGCCAAGCCGCGTTGGAATCGTTGAAACAAATTGCCAACACGAAGGACAACGTCCATTCCCAAGTGGCCATCAAGACGCTGGGACAACTGGGAGTATTGCAGCAGCAGCGAGCGATCAAGGTTCTCCAAGAAAAGGGAGCCGAATTTGGACAGCGAGCGATTCGGATCAACGAGAATCTGGTCATGCCGTTCCGCACCATCTGGTTTGGCCCGGAGTGGACCGGCAATCTCGAGGATTTGGAGGAACTCAAGTGGGTGGTTGATTCACCTTATTCCGTGGACGAGCGTTTTGACGCAGTCGCTATCGGAGTTGATCCCAACAAATGGTGCGTGCTGTTGGAAGGCGAGAATGTCACGGACCAGTGGCTGGCCAAACTCGGCAAGGGGCGTCAGCTACAGGCGTTAGTTTTGCGGCACACCAAGACGACCGATGAAGGTATTGCATTATTGGCAAACCTAGTTGACCTGCGATATTTGCAAATTCGACACACGCCATTTTCCGACGCTTCCACAAAACACTTCGCCAAGATCGCCAGTCTGATTCGACTGGAGCTTTACGGCACAGAAATCACGGATGAAGCGTCGCAACAACTAAAACAGCAATTGCCGGCGGTCGATGTTGACTACCGAAAAGGAGCCATGCTGGGCATCACTTGTAATCGACAGCCATGTTCCATTTCTATGGTTTACGCTGGTTCGGCTGCAGATAAGGCCGGTCTGCGAGTGGGAGATACCATCGTCAAATTTGCCGATGCTGCCATCTTTTCTTTTGCCGATCTAACCGAACAGATTTCCAAGTATTCGCCGGGGCAACAAGTGATCGTGGCCATCGAACGTAACGGCAAGACGGAAGAACACGAAGTTCTCTTGGGCGAATGGATCGAACCGT
>JAGQOZ010000345.1 GCA_020426955.1 Planctomycetales bacterium | reverse complement strand
CGCATCATGGCCAGCGATCGCAGACAACAACAGCGCCGCGTCGTCAGCATTGGCCGCGATTGGACCAATTTGATCTAAACTACTGGCGAAGGCCACCAATCCATATCGACTGACTCGACCATACGTCGGCTTCAATCCGGTCACACCGCAAAACGCAGCGGGCTGTCGAATCGAACCGCCGGTATCGGTGCCCAAGGACAGTGGCGCCATCTTGGCAGCCACACACGCGGCCGCTCCACCGCTGGATCCACCGGGAACTCGATTCACATCCCAAGGATTGGCGGTTTGCTTCACGGCCGAATTTTCCGTTGAACCGCCCATGGCGAATTCGTCTAGATTGGTTTTGCCTATCAGAACGGCATCGGCAGCTCGCAGCTTGGCAATCACCGTGGCGTCATACGGAGGTCGAAAATTCGCCAGCATCTTGGACGCACACGAGGTCACTTGGCCCTGGGTGCAAAGATTATCTTTGATGGCTACGGGCAGACCACTTAGTGGGCCAACCAGTTCGCCTCGCTGACGTTTTTGGTCAATCGCTTCAGCATCGCGCAGAACTTGGTCTGGATCTACTTGGATGAACGCTCCGATGCTTTCATCCAGACGTTCAATTTGATCCAAGAAAGCGCGGCAAACCTGAGCAGAACTCAATTCACCGGAATCGATCTTGTTCTTCAACTCCGTTGCCGAATGCGCGCAGATCGACATGATTTCTCTTTACGATTACCAAGCAGCCATGAAAACTTAATCACCCAAAACGGCAGGAACTCGAAAACATTCTTCGTCCGCCTTGGGAGCGTTCTTCAACGCGTCCATTCGATCTAGACTGGGCCGAACCACGTCATCCGCAAAGACATTTTCCAACTCGACGGCGTGGGCCATGGGCGGAACGTCGTTCGTATCAAGTTCGCTCAGCATCTCGACGTAAGCCACGATCTTGCCCAATTGATTGGTCATCGCGTCGACTTCCGCCTCGGACAGCTGAAGTCGAGCGAGCAAGGCGACCTTTTCTACGTCAGATCGATTTAAACTCACAATTTACGCCTCGGACAAAGTGGCGGAATCTGGAGCGACCTACTTCTTGCCGGAAACCAACTTTTCGTCAGCTGGATTCAACTTGAAAGGGGCACGCTTCACTGCTTTGCGAACAGAACCGCTGCGAATACATTGCGTGCAGACTCGCATCGCCTTCGTGCCACCTTGAGGCAACGCCACTTTGACTCGCTGCAGGTTGGGCTTGAATTTCCGACGAGTAATCCCGGTAACTTTGGTACCAACGCCACCCAAGTACTTGGCCTTACCGCGGATTTCCACGGAATTGCCGACTTGTGCTTTCTTACCGCAAACTTGGCATTCAGCACTCATGACTGATGATCTCCCACTGTCTTTGTCCGAATTTCGTAAAGCGAAAGTATATCGATTCCACATTGACTGGCAACCGCAGGTGGTTTCTTCGCCATTTTTCCAGGTTCGAACCCAGCTATTTCTTTGTCGCGAACGGCCGAGTCACTGCCAGCACTTCGTCTAGTACTTCTTTAGTGGCACCAATCCCTTCTCCCGAATGCACCGTTGGATTTCCGTTCCAATCAACAAATGCACCGCCCGCTTCTTCCATCACGGGCAAAATGGCCGCAGCATCCCAGATGCTCATCACCGGATCCACCATCGCTAACGCTCGGCCCGTCGCCACCAAGTAATATCCGTAGCAATCTCCCCAAGTTCGGCCGTACCAAGCCTTTTCCTCCAATTGCAAGTGGACATCCAGCGCGTTTCTGGCCTGGAACGTTTTGACTTCACTGGTAACGTAAACGCCTTCTGATAAAGACTTTGCGTTCGAAACTCTGGCTGGAATTCGTTCGCTCTGGCCGTTCTGCTGAAAAGCGCCGGATCCAGAAGCTGCAAAGACTCGGCAATCCAGAGCAGGCAGTTCAATAACGCCAATCACCGGCTTGCCTTCGTATAGCACCCCTACCAATGTGCCATAAAGTGGAACGCCAGCAATAAAGGATTTGGTGCCATCAATCGGATCAACGACCCAGGTAAAGCCGGACGTTCCTGCGGACTGGCCGAATTCTTCGCCAATGACGGCATCCGAGCTAAATTGGGCTTCGATTTCGGCTCGTAAATAAACCTCTGCGGCTTTATCGGCGTCGGTCACGGGCGTGCTGTCAGCTTTTTTTTCGACTTGAAATTGCTTGCGCAGGTCTTCCACAATTTGGCCCGCCCCTTGGGCAATCCGGATGGCCAGTTCCAGTCGATCCGTAATCTCAGGAGTCAAAACAAGTCCTTTCAAAATAGGGATTTATCGGACAGTGGTCCTGCTGTAATGACGATAAAAAATCAGTTTAGTGAATCAGGGTTGCCTTGCGTGCTACAACGTGCATGTGGTACCCTTAGCCCCTTGGTGAAGAAAAAATATACCGGCTATCCGGAGGTTCGAAATGACAATTGACAAAAGCCTAAAAGTTCGCCGCGGCGCGATCAGCAATCGTAACGTGCTGACTCGAGTTGAGCGACTTGCCAAACTCATCGAAACTGATCGCTGGACGGATGATAGCACCATTTTGGGTCTTCCCAAAGTTCGGGTCCAGAAGGTGAGCTTGAAGAAGAAAAAGAAGGTTAAGAAAGAAGACGACAAGTAAGGTTGGTCTGTCTAAATCAATCCAAACGAAGAGCCGAGCAATCCTGCTCGGCTTTTTCTCTTTGAGCGTCCCGATTCCAGCGAGCGAACTAGCCAGCACCTAGTCGACCAGCGACAAGCTCCCCCACAACGTGGGATCTGAAGTAAATGGATATTCGGGCCCCAGCGTGTAGCTTTGCCATCCGAGTTCCCGGTCAATCACTGCATAGCTAAAACCAATTCGCGAATGCTCGACGGGATCATAACCGGTGATCGCTTCGCCCGGAATGAACGCTCGCAGCAAGTACCCGTCGATTCGCTTTTCCGAATAGACCTTTAGCTGTCCATCAGCGACCGGCTTGGGATGCTCTTTCGCTCGAGCAATCGAAACCAACTTGGCGCAGGGTTCATCTAACAGTCTTCCTGCACCTTGCGGCAAGAACGCAAACCGATGGCAAAACCGGTTGGCTCGGTGTACTCCCTGAGTATTTCGCGCGTCCAGCCAGATGGATAATCCGTCACTGTCTTCTAGCCGAGTTTCACGGCACCAAGGAGTTTGTTTTTTGCCGGATACTCGCAGGTCAATCCACAGCCCATTCGCGGACCACGCCAATCGAAAGTCGCCAAACAACGGGCCATTATCCAGTTCCGCGCGAAAGCTCGGAATACCATGCCTCACGTCCAATTCTGCGCCTTGTCTACTCCACGATCCATCAAAGCGATGGCAGTTTGCCGAAACATTGAACAGAAATGCGGGCGTAATTAGTGGCGTGGCGGACGACATAAATGGAAACTCGATTCTACGAATCAACGTGTGGCAATCGACCTAGGTACGTGTAGTAGGGCACTCGGACAAATGGCAAGTACGGCACCTTGGCTCGATTCTCCGTCAGCTGCAAACACTCAAAGTGACGATCCAAGTAGGGCAAATGATCCGCCGACGGAAAGACGTTGTCGTTGGAAAACCAACTGGGCCAAAAGCTGCGAGTAAACCAATTATGGGAAACTCGATTCATGGCTGGATATTTCCGAGCGATATAGAAATCGACAACGCCGATCATTCCACCCGGTTTCAGAATTCGCCGAGCATTGTCAATGGCGGCAAACCAATCGGGAATCATAGTGAGCGAATAGGAAAATGTCACCACGTCCGCACTGCCTTCGGGCGGAGTGAATGTGGTGGCATCTGCTTCGCTGGTCGAAACATTGGTCCACGTGTTTTCTTGAATTCGCTGTTTTGCGACATCCAGTAACGATTTGGACAAATCAACCAGATGCACGTGCTGTAGACGAGCCAGCGTTTGGTTACCGGCGAATTCCACGTTCGCGCCCGTGCCGCCACCCATGTCCACCCACACGGCATTGTCGGGAAAGGGAATCGAAGCCACCATTTCCTGACGGCCCTTTAGCAATCGCTTGCGAAAATCATCGTAAGCGCCTGCCTGGCCTGAATAAAAGCTGTCCAAACGCGCCGCGTGGTCATCTCCCTTGACTCGCTTAAAAGCCAAGTGATACAGGACCTTTAGATCAGCCAAGAAACTCATGGCACTCCATTTCCGACGAACCCGTCACCGATACTACGCTGCGATTCCCGCGATGTAGAAACTGCCATACGTGTGAACTCGATCCTTTTCGTGCAATTCGTTGGCCAAGTCCGTGTTGTAGGAAAGCAAATCGACCAGCTCCGTTTTTTGCCCTTGGTAATTCACGGCAACTCGGTCGACAAAATCGGTTCGCAAACCACCACTGCGCCACAAGAACCGGGCGTCCGGAGTGGCGTTATCCAGAATGGCCTGCCATTCCGATTCCAACAACGGAAACCGATAACTGGACAGCCAGTCCATGTGATCCAGCAGGACAAACCGAGAAATCTTGGTGTCGGTTGCTTCCAGAAATCCTTGCACTGTCTGCGTGTGCGTCGTGATTCGATCTACCAGGCCATCTTTCAGGCGTTGAAAATTGTCTGGCTTGAGATATTCAGGACAGCAGTCGGCCGAATACGAACCGGCCAAGTAAACTCGCCAAAAATAGTTGTCCATAATCGGCAATTTGGCAAAGACCGCTTCGACACAATCTTCCATAAACTTGACGATACCGCCTTCGTAATCTCGATCCACCTGCTGGCGCTGTGCTTTGGGAACGCCCACCATGGATAGTGTGGCGTCACGTCCCAACGCGAATTTAATCATGTTGCTCCAAAAACGATCTCGCAAATGTTTGTCGTAGATTTCACGCTGCTCTGTTACGTCCTTGGCATTCAGCAATTCGTTCAGCCAACGTCGACAACGAATCACGCGATCCACATACAAATTCATCGCTCGTGCAAACGCGCCTGAAGTTCCGCGAAAGTAGAACGGTCTCCTGGGATGATCAAAGAACTTGATCCAACGATCCCAATAGGCTTGCGTCCAATTCGATAATCCGCCGCGAAGTTTCTGGCGGTAAATGGATTCGGCATTTGGTAAGGTGCCCGTGCCGAACATGGCAAAGAAATCTTCGTATTCTAGTTTTCGAATCGCTTCCTGCTTGAGCTCCAGAAGCGCATTCTGACGAGGATTCATGTCCACGGCATGGACGCTCTGAGGCTGTTCCAGCGCGTAATCTAAGGCATTGCAACCGGCCGAAGTGATCACCAATACGGAATCATGCGGACCCAACTCCAAAGCTACTCGATCCAATCTTGGATCTTCCCAGCAGGTGTTGTAGACCAAGTTATTACCGTGAACCATGTTGAACATGCGGCTGTTCAACCAATCCGACACCTTCATCGAATTCCTCTTTGGAATGTAAAGAAAAACTACTTCAAGATCAGCTCAGATTGTACAAGCGAGCCATCTAAGAACAAAGCCCCGGAGCAACTGGGAAAGTTCACCGACAAGCATTGTCGAGAAACAAAAAAAGCGTCCCCGGCGGAGAAGATTCAAGAGACATGCCGGGGACGCATCCAGGGGGCTCGTTAAGGAGCCAGAGATTAAGCAACCTCTGGCTCAATCATCTTTGCATTAAGATACCTCAAGATGTCTCGGACGGAAATAACCCCTTCAATATTTTCTGACTCATCCACAATAGGGACATGTCGAAAACTTCCCAGATCCATCTGATGGACGGCGTAGGCAATTTTTGAATTATGGGACAGTCCTTGAGGCCCTTTGCTCATGACGGTTGCAATTGGCGAACCGTAGGCAGGATCGGCAGGATTCAGTCGCAACAAGGCGTCTCGTTCTGAAAAAACGCCGACCAGCGAACCGTCATCCGCGACGACAAACACACAGCCAATTCCGCGTTCCACCATCAATGACAAAACGTCGCCGATGGTCGAACTATCTTTGACCGTGATCGGAACTTTGGGCGTCAGCAACGAGAGTCGGTCTTTCAAAAGCCCTCGCTCAACCGGATTCCGAGCTTCATAAAGATGACTATCTGCCAAGGAAACGCCGCATTCACGACAGTGGTCGTCACCTTCGATATTTTCAACATCACATACCGGACAATGTATCATTCCACCACCCAAGTATCACCAGAATTGAATAGTTTGTCCAAATCCCCTTCGCCTTTATCGGCAATGGCTTTTTCCACCTGCTTGTTCAATTCGTCGTCGTATTTTGGAGCATCCACGGCGCGGAACACTCCAATCGGTTCTGGGAATTCCGGATGCCGCATGCGGCTCAACAGGTACGCCAAACTAGGTTCTACGGCTCTCTCGTCATGAAACAAAAGGTCGTCTTCGGAAATGCCTTTTCCCAGTTCAACCACCTCGGGCTCCATGCCATTAAGCCGAATTCCCTTGTCTCGGTTGGCACCAAAAATCAACGGCTTTCCGTGCTCCAGTTCGACGGTAGTATCGGCCTTCGATTGTTTGTCGGTAGCATAACTGTAGGCGCCATCATTGAAGACATTACAGTTTTGATACACTTCGACAAACGCCGTTCCCTTGTGCTCCGCAGCACGCTGCAGCACCATGCCCAAGTGTTTAATGTTGACGTCAATCGACCTGGCGACAAACGTCGCTTCACAGCCAATGGCAATGGAAAGTGGATGCAAAGGATTATCGATGGCCCCCATTGGCGAGCTTTTCGTGACTTTGCCCAAGGGCGAAGTCGG
>JAGQOZ010000344.1 GCA_020426955.1 Planctomycetales bacterium | reverse complement strand
AGATGGTTCGCAGAACCGAAGTATCATAAAGATCAGCTTCGGGGAATTGAGCGACTTGATCGGGCGATACTTTCCGGCCTGGTTGAGGTTCACCGCCACCGAATCGACCACCACCCGGTCCACGACGACCGCCTCGTCCACCGCCGTCGGACGCCAGTGACTTACGAGCTTCAGCGCGTTCGGCCTTGTTCAACCAACCGCTCTTGTCGGCGTCGTATTCTTCCAGAACCGCTCGTTCATCGCCACCGAATCCACCCGGACCTCCAAAGCCGCGTCCACCTCCCGGGCCTCCAAAGCCGGGACCACCAAAGGGCATATCCGGCAGCAGTTCTTGCGGCGTTAGCTGTCCGTCGCCATCGTTATCCAGAGCCTTCAGCGACGCGACGGCGTTGGCCAATTCGTCTTGATCGATTTGACCATCTCCGTTTTTATCCAGCGTTTCAATGATGGGCAAAGGTGGTGGCCCAAACTGTGCTTGCACTTCGAACGCAAACAGACCGATTCCCAGAAAACCCAATGCTGGCACCGTTCGCACGATGCGATGCCAGATCCTATGGCCGCACTTCATATCGCTTTCTCCTGTGGAAGAACTTGTTATCGCACGAAGCTATTCAACACAGGAAGTTGCGGAAAGTTGCGTTCAATCAACGAGGCATCGAATGGGATTTTTT
This sequence comes from Planctomycetales bacterium, assembly GCA_020426955.1. Taxonomy (GTDB): domain Bacteria; phylum Planctomycetota; class Planctomycetia; order Pirellulales; family Pirellulaceae; genus JAGQOZ01. Next base: position 6,075 of record JAGQOZ010000344.1, on the reverse strand, counting down.
TCACCAGGGGATTCAACACAGGAAGTTGCTTTCAATCCTTCATATTGCCGAATCGATTTCCGGCAACGTTGAACGTACAACTTACTTTCCATCTTGACTGGCATGCGATTCGTTGGAGTGAAGATTCGGTTCCGGAGCGGATTCACACAACGGAACGCTGGGATTGTTCGGATCCAACATTTCCGCCAACGTGGAAGCTCGGAATACGTCTTCCATATCTTTCAACGCGTCGTCCATTCGTCGATGAAGCGAACAAAGCCGAGTCCCGTGGGTCGCGATTTCCAGAGGACACGATGCGATACGCTGAATGGGTTCCACGGCGTTCACGATGTCCAAAATCGACAATTCTTCGGGCGAATGTGCCAAAGAAACGCCGCCGCCAACGCCTCGCTGTAAAACCACTAATCCCTTCTGACGAAGCCCCTGCAGCACCTTCGACAAATAGGGGGAAGGCACCTTCGTGGCCGCCGCGATATCGCTGGTCTTGCAAGAGCCACCCTGATTCTTTGCCAGGTAAACCATCGCTCGTAACGCGTATTCCACGGTCTGAGAAAACATCTATTTACCCTACCAAACCTTCGGATGATACCAGACCTTGACATCCACTTTCATGCGCCCTAGACTCCGTTGCCGTTCATTAGACTAGGTGATTTCACCATATAATCAAGGATATCAGCGTGAAAACAATTGACGAACCCAGACTCGAAAGCGACCTGCCGTATCGGTTTGAATATCTGACTGAATTCATGGGATTTGACGAAAAGGACATTGCGGCAATTCACGGCGCCGCCCCTCTTTTAGCACCCTTAGTACCAGCATTGGTCGACGCTGTCTATGACAAACTCTCCGGATACGACGCCACATGGCGACACTTCGCGGCTCGTCAGCACGGATATAAAGGCGAAGTTAAAGGTAGCGTTCACGAATTGGAAATGACAGACGACGTGATCGCATTCCGCAAAGAACACCTCGCTCGATATCTTACCAAACTGGTAACCGAACCATACGACGGCAAATTGGTGACATACTTGGATTTCGTCGGTAAGATTCACACACCCCTTTCGGGCGCGAAAGCAATTTCAGTACCGCTGGTTCAAATGAACGCGCTGATGGGCTTTGTGGCTGACGCATTCGTTTCGACCATTCTTTCCCTAAACCTGGACGCAGAGACTCAGTCCGCCGCCTTGCGAGCATTCAACAAGTTACTGTGGCTTCAAAACGACTTGATCGTTCGGCATTACCAGCACGAATCCGCGATCCCAGCTGGCTCGTAGCGTCCATCGCAAAGCTGATTGATAGCCCAAAAACGAGCAACCAAGAGGCGAATATCGGTTGCTCGTTTCTCTTTGCTATGTCTGGCCATTCGATGAATTCCTTTGCAATGCCGATCATTATTCCCGCGCTTGCCCCTGGTAAGTATGACTCAAACAGCTAAAATCGCGAAGTAAAGCTATTGGATCCTGCGTGCCGATTTGATTTCGTGCAGATTAAAGCAGGCCGTTTGTTGTTTTGGCATCTTGGTGGCGATTAATCAGTTGGCTGGCACTCGTTTGACGTGTCTAGTCCAGCGTGGATGCATGGTTAGTCGGCACGCGAGTTTTTGGGAAATGGGATGACAGATACGCTGGCAAAAACTCCGTTGCACGATTGGCATCATCGCCATCAAGGAAAATTGGTCGACTTTGCCGGTTGGGCTATGCCGATTCACTATGGTTCGATTTCTGACGAACACGTTGCCACTCGTCAAAACGTCACTCTCTTTGACGTTTCGCACATGGGCCGAATTTCATTCGAAGGGCCCGACGCCGCAGACCTGCTCAATCATATTCTGACTCGAAACGTCCTGAAGCTTCGCCCCAACCAAGTTCGCTATTCAGTCGTCACCAACGAATCGGGCGGAATTCTGGACGATGTCTTGGTCTACCATTGGCTGAATTCGGCCGCTTCGCCTCGCTATTCACTGGTGGTCAACGCCAGCAACCGAGACAAAATTGTCCAGTGGATTGAAGAGCACCGAGGTTCGTTCGATGCGAAGCTGATTGATCACACCTCGCAGACAGCCATGATTGCCGTCCAGGGGCCCAAGGCCATTCAAACGGTCAACCAGCTGGATGCGTCCATCCCGTTTGCTGATTGGAAGTATTACACCGGTCAACCGGTTTCGTTTTGCGGGTTGGACTGTTTCATTAGTCGCACGGGCTACACCGGTGAAGATGGACTCGAGCTAACCGTGCCGGCCGAATCAGCCTTGGGCATTTGGGAACAACTGATCGAAGCAGGCCAAGCGTCTCAAATTCAGGCCGCCGGTCTGGGAGCTCGAGACACCTTGCGACTGGAAGCGGCCATGCCGTTGTACGGACACGAACTGGACGAAGCGACCAATCCCATCCAAGCGGACCTTGGTTTTGCCATCAACTGGGATCACGAATTCATTGGCAAAGCGGCGCTGGAATCGGCGGCGAATGCAGCATTGGATCGCCAGCGAATCGGCCTGATGCTGGACGGGAAACGAGTGCCTCGAGAAGGTTATTCGATTGTGGATGCATCCGGTCAACCATTGGGAACGGTGACCAGCGGAACGTTCGCTCCAACGCTGCAAAAGTCGATCGCCATGGGTTACGTCGTGCCGTCGGTGGCGGCAGTGGGCACCGAATTGTTTGTGGATATACGGGGTCGCCACGAGGCGGCTCGGGTTGTGAAACTTCCGTTCTACAACCGCAACTCGTTTTCGAAAGGATCTTAGACGGTGAAGCCAGAAGAACTTCTTTACGCCAAAACACACGAATGGGCCGCCATTGAAGATGTTGACGGTCAAAAAATTGCCACCATCGGGATTTCGGCCTTTGCTGTCGAACAGCTGACAGATTTGGTGTACATGGATTTGCCGCAAGTGGGCCAACAAGTCACAGCCGGAGATTCTTTTGGTGAAATCGAATCGGTAAAGGCGGTTAGTGATCTGTACAGTCCCGTCACGGGTGAGATTACCGAAGTAAATGCTTCGCTGCCGGACAAATTGGAAGTATTCAGCGACGACCCTTATGGCCAAGGCTGGATCATGAAAGTTCGCATATCGGACGAAAGTAGCCTCAGCGACTTGGCCGACTTTGCCGCCTATCAAAAACAGTGTGCCGAAGAAGGTTAACTCGATTTTCCGATCCCCGTTCTGTCGTATCCCCGCCCTGTTGTTCGCCAACCATCAAACGGACAGTCGGCCCACGGGCTTGCACCACATTTTGACACAATCGCACTTGTTAAACTCGGAGCTCTCATGCCTTATTTCTTCAATACGGAAGATGACATCCAAGCGATGTTGGATTCGATTGGTGCCGCTTCGATTGCCGAACTGTTTGAACAGGTTCCAGAATCACTTCGCTTGAAACGACCGCTAAACTTGCCGGCCGCCATGGGCGAACTGGACCTGACTCAGCACATGACCGGCCTTTCGAACCGAAACCAGAGCGCCGGTGACAGCATTTGCTTCTTGGGCGGTGGCAGCTACGACCACTTCATACCGGCTGTGGTCGATGCGTTGGCGTCTCGCGGCGAATTCTACACTTCGTATACGCCGTACCAACCCGAAGTGAGTCAGGGCAATCTGCAAGCCATGTTTGAATACCAAACATTGATTTGTCAGTTAACCGGCATGGACGTGTCCAATGCCAGCCTCTACGACGGCGGCAGCGCCGTAGCAGAAGCGGCCTTGATGTCGATGACCGTCACCAAGCGCCACGACAAGATTGTTGTGGCTTCCACGCTGCATCCGGAATTTCGCCAGATTCTGGCAACGTATTTGGCTTGTCTGGGAACGGAATTAGTCGTCGTAGAATCAGAAAACGGAATTGTCACGCCACAAGCCGTGGCCCAAGCTACTGACGACAAGACGGCCTGCGTTATCGTTCAATATCCCAACTTCTTTGGCGCAATCGAAGACGCCGCGGCCATTGGCAAAGTCGCTCGAGAAGCAGGTGCGTTGTTCGTCATGTCGTTTGACCCTATTTCGCTGGGATTGCTCAAACGACCTGGCGATTTGGGAGCAGACATTGCCGTGGCCGAAGGGCAAGGACTGGGAACTCCGATGTCGTTCGGCGGACCGTACTTGGGAATCATGGCGTGCAAAGAACAGTTCGTTCGCCGCATGCCAGGTCGAATTGCCGGCCAGACGAAGGACGCTCGAGGCCGTCGCTGTTGGGTGCTAACGCTGCAGACGCGCGAACAGCATATTCGCCGAGACAAAGCCACCAGCAACATCTGTACGAATCAAGGCCTATTCGCTCTTCGCGCCAGCATCTATCTATCCGTCATGGGACCCAACGGACTCCACGATGCTGCTCATCTGTGTTTCCAGAAAGCCCATTATGCAGCACAGCAGATTGCGGCTTTGGATCGATTTCAATTAGCTTGGGACCAGCCGTTCTTGAAGGAATTTGTCGTGCAAGACCAAAGCGGCCAAGTCCAAGAACTGCTGGACGACGCCACCGAGCATGGTTACTTGGCCGGAGTTTCCTTAGCGCCGTGGTATCCAGAACTGGCCGACTGCTTTTTGGTGGCGGTTACCGAACGCAGAACCAAAGACCAAATCGATTCGCTCACTCAATACTTAGCACAAGCCTCCAAGCTGGAGACCGTTAGCCATGCGTAACCTACAAGCTTCGAAGTTGATCTTTGAGTTATCCAAGAAAGGTCGAGGCAGTGTGCGGCTACCGGCCGCCGACGTGCCGGAAACCGATGTGCGTCAGCATCTGCCAGCGTATGCGCTGGCAGACAAAGAACTACCGATGCCGGAAGTGGCTGAACCCGATGTGATTCGGCATTTCACCAATCTATCCACCATGAACATGTCTGTGGATACGCACTTCTATCCGCTCGGTTCGTGCACCATGAAATACAATTCCAAGCGAAACGAACGCCTGGCTTCGCTGCCCGGCTTTTTGAACGTCCATCCGTATCAAAGCGAAAAGTCCATGCAGGGCTTGCTGCAATTGCTGTTCGAATTGCAGGAATACCTGTGCGAAATTTCCGGTCTGCCCGGCGTCTCGTTACAACCCGCCGCAGGTGCTCAAGGCGAACTCGCCGCACTCATGACCGCCGCGGCCTATTTTCGTTCCAAGGGAGACAAACGCACCAAAGTGCTCACTCCCGACAGTGCTCACGGTACCAATCCCGCCAGTGCTCAGATGGCCGGTTTCAACACCGTTACCATCAAAAGCAACAAGGATGGTTTTGTGGATATGGACCATTTCCGAGCGAACTTGTCGGACGATGTGGCCGTGTTCATGATCACCAATCCCAATACGTTGGGACTGTTTGACAAACAAGTGCATCAAATTGCCCAAGAAGTCCATCAAGTCGGCGGCCTGATCTATTTGGATGGCGCCAACATGAACGCGATCCTCGGGATTACTCGTCCAGGCGACTTCGGTGCCGACATGATGCATTACAATCCGCACAAAACATTTAGCGGTCCGCACGGCGGCGGTGGTCCTGGAGCTGGTCCGATTTGCGTTTCGCAAGAATTGGAACCGTTCCTGCCTTCGCCCGTTGTTGCGAAAGATGGCGACCGATATTACTTGGATTACGATCGGCCGCAGTCAATTGGACGAGTGCGTAGTTTCTTTGGCAATGTTGGTGTGTTGGTGCGAGCGTACGCGTATATTCGCACGCACGGTCCCGACGGTTTGAAAAAGGTTTCGGAACACGCCGTGCTGAACGCCAACTATTTGCTCAGCAAAGTCAAACACTTCTTGCCGGTCCCGCACGGCGATCGCTGTATGCATGAATTTGTCTGTACGGCGTCAACTCTGAAGAAAGAGAAGGGCGTAACGGCCATGGATATTGCCAAACGTCTATTGGACTTTGGTTTCCACGCGCCAACCGTCTATTTTCCGCTGGTCGTTCCCGAATGCATGATGATTGAACCAACCGAAACGGAAAGCAAAGAGACGCTGGACGCGTTCGCTCAGATGCTGTTCAAAATCACGGACGAGTCAGCCGAACTGGTCCACGAAGCACCACACACCACCACCATTCGTCGACCTGACGAAGTCACGGCCGCTCGAGAACCCATTGTGAAATGGC
>JAGQOZ010000343.1 GCA_020426955.1 Planctomycetales bacterium | reverse complement strand
ACCCAAACCATTTCTCTGGGGCCTCGTCCCGAACTGTCCCACAGCGAATTAGGCGAACGTATTTTCACCGATGCCACTCGGTCTCACGACCATTGGTTCAGCTGCCATAGTTGCCACATTAACGGGCATTCCAACGGGCGTTTGGCGGACACGCAAGGAGACGGTTCGTATGGGACGCCTAAACGAGTGCCTTCGTTGTTTGGCGTGGCGGATACTTCGCCCTGGTCGTGGACGGGTCACTTTGCCGCACTCGAGGATCAATTGCAGAAGACAGCGCAATCGACCATGATCGGCCGCAAATTTAGTCGCGACGAACTGGTGCATTTACAAAGTTTCTTGTCAGGACTGCAGGCTCCGGCGGCAGCACAGCCCGCTACGCCCGAAGCCGCCGAACAAGTGGTTCAAGGAAAGGCCGTGTTTGAACGCCGCCAATGTACTGCGTGCCATCATGGCCATGCGTTTTCTGCCCATACAGTGTTTGACGTAGGCTTGGTGGACGAACAAGGAGAAACTCACTTCAATCCTCCGTCCCTGATTGGCGTGCGGTTGCGACAAACTTTTTTCATGATGCCAGCGCGTTGTCACTGGGCGAAGTGGTTGATCAGCATTCGCCCAAGTCGGACGCCGTACTTTCCGCAGCCGATCGATCGGCATTGATTGCATATTTGGAAAGTCTGTAGCGAATCGACCTTCGGACAGCCTTCGTTCGGGATAATTGGTTCGTTCTCAGGCGGGTTCTTCGAGCTACCTTTTTTTGACGTGGTCCGTTTGGATCAACCTGTAGATCGATTTTACCGGATTGAATGGCTATGCAACTTTCCGTTCGAATTGCTTGCGTCGCAATGTTGGCCGTGGTGTTGTTGCAAGCATCATGCGGCTACAGCGAATACAAAGTGTCTGTCCTTACGCCCAAGCGGCGAGCGAATCCGGCTCGGCAGCAAACGCACGACGTGCACGACCGGTTTGCGGAGGAGATGGCCAAGACGGCCGAATTTCATTTTCCGTATCCAGATCGTACCAATCCGTTTCAAGCCATACTGACCGACGTCTCTGTGCAAGTCAGTCTCGAATCGCTCAAGCTGAGCGGCTTTGTTCAGGTAAAAGACGTCAAAGCGGTTTTTACAAATGGCACAAGGACGTTTTTGCTGGGCCCAGGAAATCTTGTCGGCACTTCCACCATAACTTCGATCGAACCGCCTCGCGTTTTTCTGCATAATCCCGACACCAACCAACATTGGGAAATGACGCTAGACGAAGACAGTCCAACAAACGCGGCAGCTCAAAATGCTGAGGAAGTTTAGTCCAATGTTGACTTGTTTGTTCGTCTTCCAGCCAGGATTGTAGTGCCGCCGTTGCTTCAACGACCGTTGCTTTGGGACCATCTTGGCGCGTTTGCTTACACGTAAAGCGACTTCGTGGTATAGTCCTGTCTCTTGATCTGTGGTGAAGACGGGAGCGAGTATTGGCTGATTCGCCTTATCCTAAACATGCGGTTCGCCCGCTAGTCGGACGTTTCTTGGCTACGTATTGGCTTGAAACTCCGCTGGCGCTGAAGCAGGCGGCTGCGCTGATTGCTGGCGAACAATCTTCGGGTACCTTCGTTTCCGTTCCCGGCGAAACGGAAGAACTGAAGAATCGTTTTGCGGCACGAGTGGAATCGGTGCGTCAAGAAGCGATTGTTCGCTGCCCGAGCTTACCGGGGTGCTGCGTTCAGGAAAACAGGCGGCCTACGCGGTTTCATACTGGCACGGTCACTATCAGCTGGCCGGAAGAGAATGTCGGGCACAACTTGGCGGCCTTGATTTCCACGGTGCAAGGCAATCTTTACGAAATCGCTCAGGTGTCAGGTGTTAAATTGCTGGATTTAACGTTGCCGGACTCCATGCTACAAGAGTTTCCCGGCCCCAAGTTTGGCGTGATCGGTTCTCGCAAAGCGGTCCAAGTCGAAGACCGACCGTTGATTGGGACCATCATTAAGCCAAGTGTAGGTCTGACGCCCGATGTAACAGCCGAATTGGTGCGAACGTTAATTGAAGCCGGGGTCGACTTTGTGAAAGATGACGAACTAATGGCCAATCCGCCTCATTCGCCGTTTGAAGTTCGCTGCCAGGCGATCATGCGAGTTGTCAACGAAGTGGCCGACAAGACCGGCCGCAAAATCATGTACGCGGCCAATATTTCGGACGAATGGGACGCCATGCGTCGACACTATGACACACTGGTGTCACTGGGCGGAACCTGTGCCATGCTCAGCATTAACGCGGTTGGACCAATTGCCGCCAAAGCGATATGCGATTTCGGCCAACTGGTCATTCATGGCCATCGCAACGGCTTTGGTATGTTGCATCGCCATCCCGCGTTGGGTATCGATTTTGTAGCGTACCAAAAGTTGGCTCGGCTGATTGGCGTCGATCAATTGCACGTGAACGGAATTGACAATAAGTTCTGGGAGCCGGACGATTCGGTCGTTCGTTCCATCCAGGCTTGCCTAGCCGAACAGTCCGGACAGCGACTGTTGCCCGTCGTGTCGTCTGGCCAATGGGGCGGACAGGCGTTCGAAACGTATCGGCGTACACAAACGGTTGATTTACTGTATATGGCTGGCGGCGGCATCATGGCTCATCCCCGTGGCCCCGCGCAGGGCGTGAGGGCCATTCAGGATGCGTGGTCGTTGGCGGTAGCCGGTTATTCATTGGATCAAGCTGCAAAGAAAAGTCAGCCGTTGGCGGAAGCGATTGCTAAATTCGGGAAATAGCTGTGGTACGTATTGCGTTTTACGGAGACGATTTCACTGGTTCGACCGACGCGCTGGAATGGTTGGCTCGAGCGAACCTGAGGTCGCAACTGTTTTTGCAACCGCCGCACCTGCAAGAAATCGAACCCAGCGAATATGACGCCATTGGCATCGCAGGCTTTAGTCGCTCGTTGCCGCCAGCAGAAATGGAACAGCAGCTTCGCACGGCGTTCGCGGCGCTGCAAGCTCTGTCGCCCAGCATCGTTCATTACAAAGTTTGTTCCACGTTTGATTCGTCGCCCCAGGTCGGTAGCATTGGCCGAGCGATCGAAGTGGGCTTGCAGGCATTTGAAAATGCAACCGTACCGATCCTGGTCGGTTCGCCTGAATTGGGACGCTACTGCGTGTTTGGGAATCTGTTTGCGCAAGTGGGGATCGGCAGTGATGGCGACATCTATCGCATTGATCGTCATCCTGTTATGCGTAATCATCCGGTCACGCCCGCAACCGACGGCGACTTGCGCCGGCAATTGACGGCGCAGACCGAATTGCCCATCGATTTGGTGGACGTATTGCAGTTGGAACAGGCGATGGACAAGCTTCGTCCGCATTTGCAGCCGTCCGTTGGGCAACAGCAACGTATCGTGCTGTTTGACACGTTGACTCGGCAACATTTGACAACGATTGGTCAACTGTTGGACGAAGCGGCCACGCGTTTGACCAAGCAGAATCATCCGCTATTTGTAGTCGGTTCTTCAGCCGTAGAATCGGCTTTGACGCAATACTGGCGAACTATCCACGCGGCGGCGAACGCCACGTTTCCTTCGTTGTCTGCCTGTTCACCCATTTTGGTTCTGTCGGGCAGTTGTTCGTCGGTGACGGCCGAACAAATCGACACCGCTGTGGCGCATGGGTTCGAAGAAGTGACGTTCGATTCGCCCAGCATCTTCGCCCAAAGCAAAACGCATGTCGCCAGAGTGATTTCTCGAGCGATCGAACAAGCGACGCTGGCGTTGAAGCGAGGTCGAAGTGTTGTTATTCACACCGCCAAAGGTCCGACGGACGCTCGTCTTCATCATGGAGCGAACCAGTTGCGCTCGTCGGCCGTGTTAGGCGCCGCGTTGGGACAGATTGCTGGCACTATTCTGCGCGAATGTCCAGTCCAACGCATTGGCTTTGCTGGCGGTGACACGTCCAGTCATGCCGTACGAACGCTGGGCATCACGAGTCTGAGCATGCGATGTCCGTTTGTCGCAGGTGCTCCGATCTGCCTGACGTCGGCCAGCGATCCCCTGGTTGATGCGATGGAGATCAACCTGAAGGGCGGACAAGTTGGTGCATTCGATTATTTTGTTCAGCTTCGTGACGGCGTTTAGATGAATACCCTTTTCGCACAGCCGACTACTCGCTACAACGTGGTTCGATTTGTAGAACAAGGAATTCGGAAGGCGTAACGTGATACTTCGCAAAAAACTGGGATTGATACATACTTCCGCAACGTTGGTGGCCCCTTTTCAAGAATTGTGTCAGGAGCTGTTGCCCGACGTACACGTGTTCAATATTGCCGACGACAGCTTGATTAAAGAAGTGATTGCCACGGGCGAATTGGCACCCAATGTGTCGTGGCGATTGGCCAACCACGTGCAGAGTGCCGAAGCGGCGGGAGCGGATTTGATTATGGTCACCTGTTCTTCGGTTGGCCCAGCGGTAGAAGCGTCGCAGGCTTTTGTGGATGTTCCGGTGGTGCGAGTGGACCAAGCGATGGCGGAACAAGCAATCCAAACCGGGAAGCGAATCGGCGTGGTGGCCACTTTGCCGACCACGCTGGCGCCAACGGTGGATTTGATTGAGCGTCGAGCTGCATCGGCGCAACATTCAATCTCGTTGGCATCCGAATTGTGCGAAGGGGCCTTCGAATCATTGATGAACGGCGACGCGGCCACACATGATCGCTTGGTTCGACAAAAACTGGAACAATTGATCGAATCCAGCGACGTGATTGTACTGGCCCAAGCCTCGATGGCTCGAGTAGTAGATCAGATTCCCGAACCGTTGCGACAGGTGCCAATTCTTTCCAGCCCTCGGTTGGCCGTTTCTTCGCTGGTTCCTTTGTTTGGGCAAATGGAATAGGATCAGCATCGCTGGCGATTTTATTCGCCGACATTAACGGCGAATGAGTCACTTTCTTATTTCCAATTGGTCCGGTTCGCATCATGACAGATTCTGATAAAGCGAGTCCCTGGTCGCTGTTCACCGCGGTCGCCACCATGTTCTTGCTGGGATTGCTGACAATGATCATTGGCATCGTTCTTCAGCAGTCAACCGTGATTATGACAAGCGGCGTGATGCTGATGCTTGCGTTTGGGGGTGCACTGTTTGTCAAGAAGCTGGCGGGCTACCGATTTACCAATTGGATTTTGATTGCCAATATTGCGGCCATGCTCAAGCCCGACTGGTTTCTTTCGGTCGGTAACTTCAGCTTGTCTGATCCATGGCTGCTGTTAATTGTGGTGCAGCTGATCATGTTTGGGATGGGGACGCAGATGAGTTTTCGCGATTTTGCTCATGTCTTGCGCATGCCCGGTGCCGTGGTGGTGGGAATTGTGTGTCAGTTGATGATCATGCCATTGCTGGGCTTTTCGCTGGCCAAACTGTTTCAGTTTCCGCCTGAAATTGGCGCGGGGCTGGTTTTGATCGGAAGTTGCTCCAGTGGCCTCGCGTCCAACGTGATGACCTATTTGGCAAAAGGGAATTTGGCGTTGTCGGTCACGTTGACCGCGATAGCCACGGCAATTGCTCCCGCCATTACTCCGCTGTGGATGAAGCTACTGGCGGGGACCATGGTAGAAGTGAACATGCTGCAGATGTCTTTGACCATTGTCAAAATCGTTCTGGTGCCGATTCTGGCCGCATTTGTTCACGAATTTCTGTGTTCCAAAAATCGCAACGTGCGAATTGCCGTATGGTGTAGTTCGCTGATTGGCATGGCTTGGATTGTATTCTTGATGTCGGGCGGCTGGACGAAGATAACTTCGAACCTGAACATGGAACAGCAGGCCAATGTGTTCAGTCTGTTAGCACTGCCGGGTTTTGTCGCAGGCGCCTTGGTGTTTGGTATCGTCTACCATGGAGCCACCAAGATAACGCCGAGTGTGGTGCGTTGGATGCCGGCGGTCAGCATGTTGGGCATTGTCTATTTCACTCTGGTGTCCACTGCCAAGGGGCGAGACCAATTGCTGGATATTGGTCTGCTGCTGGTGTTGGCCGTGACGCTGCACAATCTGTTGGGCTACGTGTTGGGGTTTTGGGCCAGTCGATTGTTAAATCGAACGCAAACGGATGCTCGAACGATTGCGATTGAAGTTGGTTCGCAAAACGGCGCCATGGCGCTGGGGCTCGCCGATTCAATGGGCAAGCTCCATTCGGTAGGACTTGCCGCGGTGATTTTTGCCGTGTTGATGAACGTGACCGGTTCGATCATTGCCAACTACTGGCGCCGCACGGCCAAGTAGTATTACGAGCGTAACGCGTTGTGAAAAAGTTGGTTTGGGATTCCCTGATGAACCATCACACTATTGACACCTAGTGCAGCAACTTCCGTGATGTTTCGCGTCTCGTCATCAAAGAACATGTCCGCAAATTCGACGTTGCTGTCTTGCTGTAACGCAAAGTGCCGAAGTTTGGACGAAGGGTAGAAATCGGCGAACGCAAACCGGTGCGAAATGTTCAGCCTCTTGAGTAGGTCGCGTGCCCAATCGGGGCGTTCGGTCCGAGAAGCAATGGCGAAGGGAATTTGCTGTGGATCGCAGTATTCGAAGATTGAATGCGGACGGTTCCGGTACCGTCTGTACGAAGTCTCGCGGACCCTGTTCCCATCCACCGTCAATGAAGGCAAAGACCAAATCCGTGGTGTTGAAGTTAGCATCTCCATTCCAGTCTCCGTCACTCCACATTGGCGTCTTAGTTGAAAGTGCGCGTGGGGTCGAATGAATGTGGAAATCTTCGTGTCCTTCGTGGTGAAGAAAC
>JAGQOZ010000342.1 GCA_020426955.1 Planctomycetales bacterium | reverse complement strand
CTTAGTCAGCAGTTACAACATTGGCGGAAGTGGCCAATCGGAACAGGTTCCGATGGAAGACTTTTCGCTGAACTTTGAAGAAATTAAGGTTACCTACACGGAATTTGATTCAAAGGGAAGCAAGAAGGGCAACGTCGAATACTCGTGGAAAGTCGAAGAAGGCAAAGCCTAATCGCTGCCGACTTCGTTTTCGAATCCTACGTTCAAAGCCACCGCATCTTGCGGTGGCGTTTGATATTTTGATGCTTTGGACTCGTGGCCTTCCACGCTAAGAACGTGACCGCCGTGGTGGCAGATAGTTTTGGGAGTTATCGTCATGGCCCTTTCACAAAGTGAACGATTACTGCAACTCACGACGCCGCTGGGCGCCGATGTGTTATTGCTGACGTCGTTTCAAGGGCGTGACGAGGTATCTGGTTTGTTCGAATATCAGCTGTCGATGATGTCTGATGACAACAATATTCAGGCGAACCAAATCGTTGGCAAAGACGTGACAGTCCGCATCGAAGTCCCCGATGCGAATCCTCGTTTCTTTCATGGATATGTCAATTCGTTTGTAGCAGGTGACGAAGATCGCGAAGGACGCCGAAACTATTTCGCTACCATGGTTCCGTGGATGTGGTTCTTAACTCAGACAGCCGATTGCCGTATCTTTCAAGAAAAGAGCATCCCGGAAATCATGGAAACGATCTTTCAAGATTTAGGATTCAATGATTTTGAAACATCGGAAATCAAAGCCAATCACAAACAATGGGAATATTGTGTTCAGTACCGCGAAACGGATTTTGCATTCGTTTCGCGATTGATGGAACAAGAAGGGATTCACTATCACTTTCGCCATGAAGATGGTAAGCACACGCTAGTGATGGGAGATCAGAACGGCGCTTTTAAAGATCTGCCCGAAGCGGAAGTCGACTACCCCATGGATTTTGGTGGCCGAGCGATGGATGAACACATCACCAGCTGGGAGCATCGTTATGATTTCCGGCCCGGTAAGTGGGCACAAACCGATTACAATTTCAAACAGCCCAGTACCAGCTTGATGAACAACACCAATACGGTTGTAGATCTACCGGGAATTGATAAGTTTGAAGTCTATGACTATCCAGGCGAATACACCGAGAAGTCCGATGGGGAAGACGAAACAAAAATTCGGATGGAAGAGGAAGAAGCCCAGCACAGCCGAATTTTTGCAACCAGCAATTGCAAAACCTTTTCGCCTGGTGGCAAGTTCAAGATTGGCCAGCATCGCTGCAAAAGTGAAGCGGGAAAGAAATATGCCATTCTGGCGATCGAACACACGGCCAATGAAACACTGGGATATGAAACCGGTGCAGGAACAGGACCCGACTATAGCAATTCGTTTACTTGCATTCCCGAAAACGTAGTTTTCCGTCCCGCCAGAACGACTCGTAAACCGATTGTTCAGGGCGTGCAGACAGCTGTGGTGACAGGGCCTGCAGGCGAAGAAATCTACACGGATGAATTTGGCCGAGTGAAAGTGCAATTTCACTGGGATCGCGAAGGGCAAAAGGACGAGAACAGTTCGTGCTGGATCCGAGTTTCGCAGAATTGGGCTGGACAAGGTTGGGGCGTGGTCTTCAATCCGCGAATTGGGCAGGAAGTCATTGTCGATTTCATTGAAGGTGATCCGGATCGACCTATCATTACCGGCCGCGTCTACAATGCAGAACAAATGCCTCCGTATGAACTGCCGGCGGATCAAACCAAAAGCACCATCAAGAGCCGCAGTTCTAAAGGCGGCGGCCCAGACAATTTCAACGAGATTCGATTCGAAGACAAAATGGGCAGCGAGGAAATGTATATCCACGCTGAAAAGGACCAAAACACAGTCGTCGAAAATGATCAATCGATTGTCGTGGGCCGAGATCGAACCGAAGAAATTGGACGGGATCGCCGGCTGCAGGTAGATCGAGACAAATATGAAGAGGTCAAAGGCCGCAAGTCGATTCACGTCGTTTCGTCTCATACGGAAACAATTGATTCGACGATGAATATTAACGTCGGAAGTTCGCTCACAGAAAACGTAGCCGTCAATTACGTCGAAAATGTAGGCGTTGCCATGACGCTGAATGTCGGCGCAGCACTTGCTATTTCCGTCGGTGCCGCATTGGCGCAAACGGTAGGTGGGGCGGTCACCGAAGCGATCGGCGCTGCCAAATCAGAAACCATTGGCGGCAATAAATCGGCAGACGTGGGTGGCAATGCCAGTGAAAATGTCGCCGGAAACTCAACAACGACGGTTGGCAAAGATTTCACCGAAACCATCGGCGGACGACACGCTCATACGGTCGACAAAGAGTTCGTACTGAACGCCCAGAAGATTCAGTTGGTTGCCAAAGACGAGATTTGCATTAAGACGGGCAAAGCGGAAATTGTCATGAAGAAGAATGGCGATATTTCTATCAGTGGCAAAAAAATCAGCGTCAAGGGAAGCGGTGATGTCATCATCAAAGGTAGCCAGATTAAGGAAAACTGACATGCATACTGTATTTTCTCGTGATGTATCGAATGCAGAAGTGACCGAACCGTCTCGTTTGGTGATCGGAACTCTGGTGGGCATTTCCGCATCCGGTGTTCCGCTTGTCGAATTTCCTGGTAATCATGCAGGTCCACAAGAAGCGATGACTGCCGTTCAATTGACTTGCGAAGATGAAGCCAGGACACATGTAGGCCGAGAAGTCATGTTGCATTTGGAAGCGGAAGGGGACCGAATTGTCTTGATGAGCTTTTTGCATGAACGGATCGTGGCGGATCGCCAAGATTCGACTGGATCCCAATCTGGTTCGCAAAAGTCAAAGTCGCTGCATTTAGAAGCTGATTCGGAATTGCAATTGACGTGCGGTAAGAGTTCGCTGGTGATGAAAAAAAATGGCAAGGTCTTGCTGAAAGGGATCGACATTGTCAGCCATGCAGAAAACCGGCAGCGGATTGTTGGTGGCGAGATCAAAATAAACTAGAGGTGGCGACATGTCGGTGACTGTGGGAGTAAACAAACTGTCTGTAGTGCATAAGTCCAGCAATGGAATCACGATTGCATTTCCGGACGTATGTAAAACGCCAAGTCCTGGAGGTCCCATTCCCATTCCGTATCCGAACATTGCTATGTCTTCTGATACGGCCAGCGGCACAAAAAAAGTTAAGGCCGATGGTAATCCCGTTTGCGTCAAAGATTCGAATTTTCGTATGAGCACGGGAGACGAACCAGGTTCAGCCGGCGGCGGCGTCGTGTCGAATAAGATCAAAGGGAAAGCCGAATTCGTTAATTTTTCGTTTGATGTGAAGTTCGAAGGAAAGAACGTCGCTCGCGCATTCGATCTGATGTTACACAACGACAAGAATACGCCCCCCTTTCCTGTGATTCAGGGGCCCGTCATTCCAATTCCTTCCACAGAAAATGTGAAGTGCTGGTGCTGTGACAAAGATATCTAACGAATCGAATTGGTATCCCAATCACGACGGTTCGATTTTAATCACCGCCACGGGATGCGCTACATCGTTAGGACTTTCATCAACGGAAGTATTCGCGGCCGCTCGCGCCGGATTGACTCGGATCTCACCAGTGAAGAGCCTGAACACAGCTATGTGTTCGGGGTTTGGCAACGAATCTACCGATGGTCCTCCGCTGGTGAAAGGTCATTCCATTACCAATGTTGGCATGGGATACGTCGACATTGGCAAGGCCATGGTTTTGGGGCAAGCAGCCTTGATCGATGCCATGCGTCGTGTTTCCAATCGTCGCGACGCGCGAACCGGGCTGCTGGTGCTGCTTTCCGATCGCTGGCTTCTAGATCAATCGGTCACCGCTGAACCACATTCCCAAGATCGCCCTGACCCAGAGCAATTACCGTCAACTCAGTGGCGTGAAAAGACGCAGGATTTCGGCATGGAACTGGCACGCCGTGTCGAATTAGATTGCATCCCCGCGCTGACTCAGACGGAATATGGATGTCATGCTGATCTGGCTACCTTGCTGGTACAGGCAGCAACTTGGCTGCAGAATGGCGATCTTGACCGGTGTATCGTGGGTGGTATCGATTCATTCTGCGAACCGCAACAATTGATCGCGTGTGATACGTTGGGAATACTGAAGACGGACGACCAACCAGCCGGATTTATTCCCGGCGAAGCCGCGTGCTTTTTGGTGCTGGAAAAGAATCCTCAAATCAGCAGCGCTCCAGCAACGTGTATTGCCGGCATTGAAATAGGCCATGAGGATAGCAATCTGTTCTCGGATCGTCCTCCCTTGGGACGAGCGTTAGCCAGCGTGGTGAATCGACTTGCCCAAGGAATCGATTCGCATGTCGATTTTCTTGTCGGCGACCTTAATGGGCTCGAGCGGCGTGCGAGTGATTTTGGTCATGCGTTGGTTCGACTCCCTGAATCGCTAAGATCGCTACCGGTGCTGCTGCCCGCCATTTCCTTCGGAGAAACGGGGGCCGCCGTTGGATTCTTGGCGAGTGGTACCGTTTGTCATCACTTTTGGCGAAACCGAAAGTTGGGAGATCGAGCAATTGTTTGGTTGGCGTCCAACAGCGGTCTTCGCTCGGCGATCGCCTTTCACCGAACCATAAGCGGAGCGAACGAAGATGGCCAGAAGTGACGCCGAACATGTCCAGCAAATCTTGGACGAAGGCAAGTTTCAGCGAAGACCCGTCGGTACCAACGACTTGCGCGCGAATTGTTCCACGGGTTATATCTTCACCACCAGCAGCGCTTCCACCGGAGAAACCATATCGGAAAACCGGTCCAATTTTCATCATATCTTGCCCATTGAAACAATCAGCGATGGCGCTATTGTTCCCGCGGACAAACTTGATTTCTTCCACAATTGCATGGCCATCACGGAATGGGATATCAATGATGCAGACAATTTGATTGGGTTGCCAACCAGATCGGTCTTTGAAGCCGCAGAGCGGACCGGCGCGGCGAAATCTGACGAACACGCAAGTAGCTGGATGTCTGGCCTGCGGAACGTTTCGGCACAATTGGGAATGCGAGGAACATTGCCGGACTTGCCATGTCATGAAATCGAACATAATCCAGATTACAATGACGGAGTCATCAGCTATTTGGAAAAACAGGTTTGGCAGCCCCTGGCCAAGCAACAATCCGATTGCAACATCGATCCCAAATCTATCCGATCGCAACTTTGCAAAGCCAGCAAGCATTGGCGCAGTTTTTTAGAGAACCGAGGCAAAGAGCATGGCGGTGCAAGTCGATGCTGGCATAAGCGGAACGAAACTGGATTTAAACACATTTGGTACATTCCATTTTCAATGAACCCCGGAACTCCACGACCAGTTCCACCGCCGCCGCCTTTAGAAAACCGTCCCAGTACTATCAAGAACTGGATGAAATCAATGATTCCAAGTCGGTGATAACGAGCATGGATTACTATTTTTGGCGAACGAAGTTTACGGATGGATACTGTGTCCTGGTGCGACCTACATTGGATCGCGCCTGGGAACTGGACGAAGGCCGGTCGCGTCTTGACGAATTTCCCGACGACTTTGTCTGCCACATGCATCCCGATTACCCTCGCGATATTCAATTGAGCGACAATCTTTTTGGTTCCACACTCCCTGTGATTTCGGAAAGGACCCGGCAGGTGCTAAGCGAAACGTCGTCCAATTCGCTCGAATTTCTGCCGACGCGCATCGCCAACCACAAAGGCCGAATGGAACTGGAACCCTATTTCTTTCTGCATCCATTAGACGTTTGCCATTGCCTGGATCTGGAGAAATCGCAGGTCGAATGGAATGAAATCGATCCCAGCGTGATTGTGAGTATGGAACAGTGTGTGTTCGATGCGGACCGTATTCCCGAAGACTTTACGCTTTTTCGCCTAGGCGGAATGGGGCACAATATTGTTGTCCGCGAAGACCTAGTCCAGGCGTTGCATGCAGCAAATCTTACGGGGCTGGCCTTTCGTGACACAAAATCCTACAAGGGAATTGGTTAAACCGTGGACCTCAATCTTGTTTTTCAGAATCTCGCTTCGCCCACCAGTCATCATCTTGGAATCGTGGCAACCGATTTGCCTCTGTTTGACAGAGCAAAACACTTAGAGGAACTTTCGCGTTATTTTCAAGCCTATGGCATCTGCTTCCTTCTCATGGATTTTGACACGGGGCAATTTTGCGAATTTCTGACTCGAAGTGCATCAACCAATCGGTATATGCGAATGCAAGCCCAGCGAGCAGGCCTGAACGAATTAAGGACGCTGGCACTTTCCAGAACGGAAGCCTTCTTTGACGCGCTGGTGGCGGGCCGCCTGGGACTGGCCACAGACATTGTGTCGCTCGCCGCACACGTTACGTGGCATCGCGAATGGGAATATGAAGACGATTACTACTACATGCGTTTCTTGCATGGGCTGGTCGGTGGTCAAGCGGAAGAAGAGTTGTTGGATTACATTGACGCCATCGATCGAATTCAGGAAGAAGGACCGTCCGCTCGACTTGGCATTTGCAACGCGTTGATTCGTCGAGACAGCGGATTGTTTGCCACAGAACTGCAAAGACTGCTGGACGAAAAGCAAGAAAAAGATGATATCAAGCGGCCTAACTGCGGTGACTGGGATACATTGTTTTGGCCGCAGAGCTTTCTTTCGATCGAAGGTTTGGCATTACTTCAAGTCGCCTCGCTGGTGGGAATTGTCCCATCCGAAGAATTCGCCTTGTGCCCCAGTCACGTGCGCATTGCCTTTCAAGACCAACCGTTCGAAGATTCGTTTGGTGAAATTGCCA
>JAGQOZ010000341.1 GCA_020426955.1 Planctomycetales bacterium | reverse complement strand
ACTCGCGACTATCATTCCGTCGATCTAGACGAACCACTTTCCGAAATCGCCAAGACCATGTTCCACCACAAATTGCATCACATTTTTGTAGTCGAAGTGGGACAAGTGAAAGGCGTGATTTCCAGCTTTGATTTCGTCCGTCTGTATGTAGAGGACCAAATCGGTGGTCAACACAAAGACGAATCAGAATAGGCATCCAAGCCCGTTGCGTTAGGTTAGCGAGGGAAAACCCTAGCCCGTTGCGTTAGCGAGGGGACCAGGACACATTCCATTTCCCCTCACTTACGTATCGGGCTAGGACAAGACGTGACTGGCTACGCAAACCAAACAACCACCACACGGAACTCGTCTAGCGACATCAAACGTGACGAGTAAAATCATGCCATGGAAGGACAACCGAATCAGCCTGATCTTAGCTTACTGAAAACGCCAGTCCAATTCTTAAAGGGCTGTGGACCCGAACGCGCGGACCTGCTTGTCAAACTAGGACTGCAGACCGCGCAGGATGTGCTGTTCTATTTTCCTCGAGACTACAAAGTTATTTCGCCCTTCTGCCGCATTGCCGAATTAGAACCCAAGCTAGACGCCAGCGTGGAAGGCGTAGTGGAAGACCTGGAAAACAACGTCACCGCGTCCGGCAAAACAGTCTTTTCCATCTTACTGCGGCAAGATGACGATTTTCTTCGCTGTGTGTGGTTTAACCAGCCGTTTATGCGAGACAAGGTGCGACTGGGGCAGACCGTGATTGTGACCGGACAAGCCAAGTTCGCGGGCCTTCGGTGGCAAATGACTCATCCAAAGTTAGAGGTTCGAGACAATCGAGACGAACAAGCGGCCAAAGAGATTATGCCTATCTATTCGCTGACCGGTGGACTGAGCCAAAGTCAATTGCGGCGAATTGTCCAACTTGCGGTCGAACAATATTCGGCCCACGTTCCCGAAGTCTTTCCGCTGGACTTTCTTAAGGAAAAAGGGATCGCTCGCATTGCCGACACGCTGCGCATGGTCCACAATCCGACCAACGAATCGCAAATGACTGCCGCTCGTCACCGACTGGTCTATCAGGAACTTTTGGTGATGCAATTGGCGTTGGCGATGCGTCGCAAACAATTGGATATTCGCCAAGATGCGCCTCAACTGGAAACCACTGCCAAAATCGCTGAACGCATCCGAGGACTCTTGCCGTTTGAATTAACTCGAGACCAAGACCAGGCGATTGCGGAAATTACAGCCGACTTGGCAAAAAACGTACCGATGAACCGTTTGTTGCAAGGTGACGTCGGCACGGGAAAAACGGCCGTGGCGGCCTTCGCCATGCTGGTGACCGTGGCCAACGGACATCAAGCCGTGTTGATGACCCCCACCGAAATTCTGGCTCGACAACACTTCGACACCCTGAACCAATTGTTGGCGGCCAGCAAAGTTCGACTGGGATACTTAAGCGGCGGATTGACCACCAGCCAACGCAAGAAATTGCTGGAACAGATTTCCGCTGGCGAAATTGACATCTTGGTTGGTACGCAAGCGATTGTCAGTGGCACGTTGGAATTTGCCAAGCTGGGTCTATTCATTGTGGACGAACAGCATCGTTTTGGCGTGCGTCAGCGTTCGCTGCTGAAAGAACAATCTTCGCCCCATTGTTTGGTGATGACTGCCACACCGATTCCGCGAACCGTATCGATGACCATGTTCGGCGATTTGGAACTATCTAACCTGAAAGAAAAACCTCCGGGCCGCAGTGAAATTCATACCTATTGGGCGTCGGGCGAACAGCGAGACCGTTGGTGGGATTTCTTTCGGCGAAAACTGCAGCAGGGCAGGCAAGGCTTTGTGGTGTCACCCGTGGTGAGCGACGAAAATGGAGAAGACGTCCGAGGCGCAGAGCAGACGTTGGAAAATCTGGCCAACGGAGAACTAGAAGATTTTCGCTTGGACATTATTCACGGTCGTCTATCGGCAGAAGAAAAGCAACTGGCCATGGAGCGCTTTAGTAACGGAGAAACACAGGTCTTGGTGGCCACGTCTGTGATTGAAGTGGGCATTGACGTTCCCAACGCGAATGTGATGACCATTGAAAACGGCGATCGGTTTGGCCTGGCGGCGCTGCATCAGTTGCGAGGCCGTGTGGGCCGAGGCAAACATGCGGGCTACGTCTGTGTCTTTGCCGAAACAGAAAACGAACAAACTACAGAACGTTTGAATGCGTTTGTCAATTCGACCGATGGATTCGAATTAGCCGAAGTCGATTTTCGGCTGCGAGGTCCCGGCGAACTGTTCGGCACCAAACAACATGGTCTACCGCCGTTGATGGTGGCCGATCTGCGTCGAGACCAATCGATTGTGCTGGAAGCTCGTCAAGACGCCATCGCCCTGATCAACGCCGACCCAGAACTGGCCAATCCCCAGTGGCAACGACTTCGCCGCATGGTGATGAACCGCTACGCCGAATCGATGAACCTAGCGGACGTGGGGTAGGGCCAATGACAGAACCCTTTCTACGTCGTGCATGAAACAACGCCCCGCGTGAATACCTTCTAAATTTGGCAATGTGCGCTGGCCTTGGTAAAACTTGCTGTAGTTCAGATATCGGTTGCTTTGTTTAAGGCGGTGTCATAAAAAAAATCCAATGTCGGTCAAAACCTATGGAAGCCTTCGTAATCTTTCTGGCCTTGATCGTGACTGCTCTTTTGATTCGGCTTTTCGCGGGAGAAATGGACGCTGATCGTATCGATCAATATGTCCGCCAACGTGGCGGCAAACTGCTACACAAGCGTTGGGCTCCATTCGGGAAGGGTTGGTTCGGCGAAAAGAAAGATCGAATTTATGAGATTCGCTATCGTGATAAGGACGGCAATATCCGTGAGGCAACAGTGAAAACGTCTATGCTTGCCGGAGTCTATTTCACGCAGGACAGAATTATTCGCCAAGCTGTTCCACTAGAGTCTCCTGGCCGCTCGGCTGACGAAAACGAACGCTTACGCAAACGGATTGCCGAGCTCGAGAACCGCGAATCTTAACCGACAACATGATTTATTCGCTGAACCGGCTCGGTTTCATTTTACCTCTTTGGCAACGCGAGCTGGTATGGGACGCTATAATGCCCAGGATGCGAGAACGCCGTAATGGCTGACCAAACGTGACCGAGCAAATGAATGATGATCGCTTGAACGTTACGCGAGAACTACTCGGCTATTTGCTGGTGATTCTATGTGCAACTGCGCCATGGATTGTACTGACATATTTCGGGCCTTTACGTTCAATTCTTGTCGCGATTGCTGTATCCGTTATTTGGCGACTCCTTGCTGGCGGACTTTACTCTCCGAGATTCGTAGCTGCAGGATGCGGTTGGGTTATCGTTGTTCCATCAATTGCAATTGCGATTCTTGTGAATACTGGCCTGTTAATCGCTCAACTCTTTAGATTTTCATCCTAACACTCCGATCGCACGGCATGGTTTCTATGCACCTGAAGGTTGACGGGCTGTGTGGGGTGGGTGTCAGCTCTGCGACCGAAACGTTTTTGCCGATCCGGCATCATATGGTTCCTGCGCCATTGGCACAGATTGCTTCATCGCCTAGATGGATGCACGTCGCCAGCCGTCTGCACGACAATTCTCATTCAATCTCAGAACAAGCACCTGACTTTTCAGTCAAGCAAAACCGTTGCACACCCAGCGTGACAATCACTTAACATGTATTGATGCAGGGGCCTTCGGCATGCGGTCTATTATTGTTCAATCCTCGCATTGGAGGTAAACTTGCACGCAGTTAAAGCTATTTCCTGATATCCTCGGCGGTATCATATGAAACTTCCGACGAGCTCAGCTAATCCATGGACGTTCGTGACCATCTTTCACGTTATTGGATCACGTTTCCGAACGACAAGTCTTTCCCAATTGGTCAGGGCGTGACCGCATACTCGCACGAAGATGCTTTCGCGTTACTCCTTGAACGGGGTTACGACTTTCATATACGCGCGCAGCGCGTCGAGATTCGCGAAATCCAGTCTTTCGACGACATTCCCGACTACGACATAGCCAACGCGTCTGGGCCACTACGGTTTCGTGGCATCTGGTATCCTTGCCTGAATCTAGGATTGGATGCTTCTGGGCGTTGACCCCGCAGTCATACTGGGATGGGCCGCCAATTCGTAGTTAAGTGGTCATCCAGGCTTCCAGTTTGCGGCGAACGTTAGACGCTGCTTGTCACGCCGGCCGTTCGGCATTCTGCGGCGACTTCAGCGATGATTTTGGCTGCTTGTTCTACATCTTCCGACGTCACGTCCAAGTGCGTGAGTGCTCGCAAGCGAACCTTCGATTCGGTCAACATCAAGACGCCGGCTTCACGCAGTCGAGTTTGAAATTCGGTAGCCGTGCCCAGCGACGGATCGACATCAAAGAATAGAATATTCGTGTCGGGCGAATCAGAGATAAGTTCCAAACCGTTCACGTCTTTGATGCGATTGGCCAAGAGCTTTGCATTGGCATGATCTTCCGCCAACCGATCCACGTGATGCTGCAGTGCGTACAACCCACCAGCGGCAATGATACCTGATTGACGCATGCCTCCACCAAATAGTTTGCGATGACGTCGAGCTTCTGCCATATGTTCACGACTACCGGCCAGGACCGAACCGACTGGTGCTCCTAATCCTTTGCTCAAGCAGATGCTGACGGTGTCAAAGTGGCTGGCCCAGGTCTGGGCATCAATACCTGTCGCAACGACGGCGTTAAACAAACGAGCTCCATCCAAGTGCGTGGCTAGCCCGTGGGATCGAGCCCATTCGCAGAGTGATTCAATTCCGTCCAGCGGCAAGATGCGCCCACCGCCTCGATTATGCGTGTTTTCCAGGCACAGTAAACGAGTTCGCACCAAATGGTCATTTGTAGGTCGAATCAAGTTTTGAACTTGCGCTACGGTAATGACACCATGTTGGCCGCAAACCGTCTTGGCAACGACTCCGCTCAGTTGAGCGAACGCGCCTTGTTCATAGTTATAGATATGGCAGTCGGTTTCACAAATGAATTCGTCACCCGGCTTACAGTGGATACGGATTGCCACTTGGTTGGTCATCGATCCAGACGGCATAAAGACGGCGGCTTCTTTGCCCAGCAGTTCGGCAACGTAGTCTTGCAACCGAGCGACCGTGGGATCGCAGCCTATCACGTCATCGCCCACTTCGGCATCCGCCATTGCGGTTCGCATTTCTGCCGTTGGTTTGGTGACAGTATCACTACGCAAATCAATTACTCGGGCGCCCATTCTGGTTCCTTGTTCTAACGGTTCATCTTTGCTGGCTTGTAGTTACGGCATTGCATTTTACGGCTGCCAGCCGTTTGTCTGAAGGCGGCACGACCAGCCTAGGCCTGATTCCCTAAAAAGAACCCCGAAAAGAATCGGTGAACCGAACAACAGGGCTTTGCCGAATCGGGGTGTTCGCGGCACAATAGAGGCTGTTTCGGAAGCGGCGAGTCCATTCGTTGGTGGATTCGCGCCGATTGCCGAAAGTTCTGAACCCATGGAAAAATAAGAATCATCATGCAATCTGGCAGTTTGAAGATCCTTCGCATTGACACTCGGCAAGACAACGTGTCGCAAGTATTGAACCAGCTTCGCGAACGCCTGAGTCCTCGCGGAAACATCGTCAGCGAAGCAGGCAAAAAGAAAACGATGGAAGTTTTTGGCGAACCTTTGTCGCCGGAACAAGTCGTCCAACGTATCTGTGAAGATGTGCGAACCAAGGGCACATCGGCCGTGTTGGACTATTCGCAGAAATTAGACCGCCCCGATATGACGCTGGACCAACTACGAGTTCACGCGGATGAACTCGCAGCGGCCCATCAACAAGCCGACCCCGCGTTCCTGGCGACGATTCGCACCATTCGAGACAACGTTTTGGAATTTCAACAAGCCATTCTGCATGCCAATGTGCAGATCCAGCCCAAGCCCGGAGTTCGTTTGACACAGCGTTATGTTCCGCTGCAGCGAATTGGCGTTTGTGTCCCCGGCGGTGCTGCGGCGTACCCGTCCACTGTCTTAATGACCGTGGTCCCAGCACAAGCTGCCGGCGTCAAAGAAATTGCCATCGTCGCGCCTCCCACACCGTTCGGCGCCAACAATCCGGACCTACTGGCAACCTGTCATGAACTGGGAGTCACCGAAGTCTATCGTTTGGGCGGCGCACAAGCGGTAGCGGCTATGGCTTATGGGATTCCGGAACTTCCGGCTGTAGACAAGATTGTGGGCCCCGGCAATCTGTTTGTGGCGCTCGCCAAGAAACATGTCTACGGAGAAGTCGATATCGATTCGATTGCCGGTCCCAGCGAAGTCGTTGTGATTGCCGACCAGTCGACTCGAGCAGACTTTACGGCGGCCGATTTGTTAGCCCAAGCAGAACATTCGCCCGGCGCCAGCATCCTGATTACCTGGGACGCAGACATTTTGGAGCGAACCTACCATCAGTTGGAAACGCAAGTGAAACAACTCAGCCGATGCGAATTGACCGTAGCCTCATTAGAGTCTTTCGGCGCGTTGATTTTATGTCGCAATGCGGCCGAAGCATGCGAATTAACCGATCTAATCGCGCCCGAACACTTGCACATCGCCACCGACAACGCAGCGGAATTGGGACAGCGGATTCGCAACGCGGGCGCCACATTCCTGGGCAATTTCAGCCCGGTGGCATTGGGCGACTACGCGGCCGGTCCGTCACATGTATTGCCTACCGGCGGGACCGCTCGCTGGGCACACGGACTTTGTTCTAACGATTTTCTTCG
>JAGQOZ010000340.1 GCA_020426955.1 Planctomycetales bacterium | reverse complement strand
CGAGTTGGAGTTATCACGGACTATTCCATCCCGCTTGCCCGATCTCTATTCAGGTCGTTCGGTGTCAATCTTCGGCCGATGTCTCAAGTATCGGGACGAGTTTGGCTTCCGTGTCCATGCGATAGATCGTCTTGGGAAGGCTTGGACGAGCGAAGCAATCCGTCAACCTGCATCACCTGGAGCGGTGTTGCCTCAATGGGGGCGTGCGATGATTCGTGAGCTTGAGGACCGGGGGGCGGCACGTGGGGGTAATGATCAGCTGAGGAAGGAGATTGTCGATGTATCGCTGGAGTCTGGAGTGATCAGTCGCTTCACGGCCTTTGTTGCGGTCGATCGGTCTCGGATCGTGAATCCTGGAGGACGTAATACGGAGGTGACGCAGCCCGTCGAATTCCCCGCTGGCTGGGAGGTCCCGCAACATTCTGAGTTCGCGAACGTGTCTGGTCCGCCAACACTTGCAGCTTGTTCGATGTCAACAACCGAAGACCATGGCCTTCGTTCACGAAGATGGTTGTCGTTGGGAATACCCAAATGGCATCGCGACGCACGGCAAGAGATATGGGAAAAGGTTCTGTTGGAAGCCATTGATCTGGGAGCTCGAGATGTTCGAGTCGGACTCTTTTCGGGACAACATAAACTCGTCTACGTGACCAGATCAAAGAGGGTGACGCGAAAAGCCCTATCCGAGACCGATAGGCGCAAGCTTCTCGAGTGGGCTTTGTCGATTTGCGGCATCTCCGACTACGGCATTTTGACCGCTGGAGAATCGGTTCGTACCGCGCAACATGTCGGGCGCTTTCGCATTGAATTCAGTCTGCAGGTTTATCCGCCAGCTTCGCGCCACGTGCTAAGGCTGGCCATTATCGACATCAGCCAATCGTCGTCTCGGCCCTAACCGCCCTAACCTTGGATTCGATGATGGGAGGTGCTTGCCTACTCGACCTTTCATCGCGTGCAATTGGTCAGATCCCACACGTCGACTAATTCCGTGCGTAGGAATGCCATTTGGCTCACTGCCGGATTCCGTGAAATATCCTCGGGATCCAAATGAGCCAGTGGCCTTCTGCAGATTTTGTTTCGCCACATTGTAGGGAAAACGGCCACCGCCGGATCCAACAAATCGATCTTAGGGATGTGCCGAAGAACCTTTTGAAGTTGGGCTTGTCCAGATGCTGGCGATGAATCAGGTAAACAGAAAGAAGCATGTTTCGTGACACATGTGGGCGTGGCATGTGTTGTCATGTGCATATGGCGCACGCGGTCGGTTCGTCATTGTGCACGAAAGGCTTCTGTGGTCGGGACTGGAATCGACTGGTTGCGCAGACAATATGATGGCATGACATAGCCTGGCTCGATGCCGATCAACGTGCAGGCGGATTAGGCTACCACAGCACTTTGCACTTAGGTGCTGGCGACTTCCGCCCATGTCAATTCAGAGTGAAGTTCAGTTCTTAGGGCGAAGAAGTGGGCTATTGGTGGGCTGCGCGAAAGCACTTTCAAGGGCGTCGTCCGCTCCTTAACGCAAGCCCATCCGTTCGAGTGCTGCGTGCGAACAAGATTGCGGTTAACCTCAGTGGTTGGACCATCAACCGCGCCCAAGTAAGTCGGATTGCAGTGCGGTTTGCGCCGGGGGTAAGAGGACCGCTGCGCCCAAGGTGTGCCTCAAAATGGCCATTCGCGACAGCAGACGATGCAACCTACTCGAGTTTAGAATTGTTCAGAATAACATTGGTCAGACCCACCGGTACGTACTGACTTGCGTCAAAGCAGGCAAACATAAGCTTAGAATCAGTCTGCCCCGTTGCAACGAAACCGAGAGAGGGACTGTAAGAGCAGGCCCGGGAGACTATATTGAGCCGGAGCCAGGATCGAAGTCTTTGCATTTTCTGGCGATTTTAAGCTTTGCATTTCTCCAGAGATCCTTAACTCGGTCGCGGGTGATATTGAGGATTTCAGCGACTTCGTTCTGAGTCAAGTTCGGAACCGCCGCCGCTTTTCCCTCTCCCTCAACCCACATCCAAAGTAGCTCCGCAACTGACCGCTCGTCCTCGGACAATAATTCGAATGCTTCAAAAAAGCAGATCCACATTTCTGAGTTATCGTCGGCATGACTTGGCTGTGCGACGTCTGGAACGGCTTCGACAGTCATTCTCTTCGTTGCACGCAGCATGTCCAGAACCTGAAACCGAATATGTCGCGATGCCAAACCCATGAACTCTCCTGCGGTTTGGGGTCGGACGTTGTCTTTCAGAAGCGCATTACGCAGTCGCAAGTAGGATTCCTGAAAGACGTCGCTGGCTCGCAAGCCTTTGTGACCGGAAACCATCGAGCCAACGATGCGCTCGGTCACCAAAACGAGCCTTTCATAAGCGCGGTCAATCAATTGATCGACGGCAGCTGCGTCGCCTTTTTCAATTCGCGCAAGACAGTCCTCGATCATTACCGTGACGGATCCAGGGGGCACCATATTCGACTCGCTTAAACTTTTGGAATCCATGACGTTGAATGGCGTCGCGGCCCTTCATCTTAAGTAGTCCTCTTGTGCACGACAATTGTGGGCCATTGCGAAAGTTAAGCCCACCGTTTAACTAGGGTGCGGGGAATTTGCATAGCATCCTAAAATACTGGTAGAATTGTCAGAAAAACTCCCCCAAGAATCCGTCGCAAACGCTTCCATTCCATAAACGGGGAACAATCGTCATTCCAGAGTGACCCTAAAGAACAATGCGGTAGCTGTTAATCATGTCTGTTCAACCACCGGCCAATTTGCCGCCTGATTGGGAGGATCGGCGAGACGAGGTGCTCGCTCCGCTGCTCGCCATATGGGAAACGGCCAGGCAAGACAACGACGAAGATTTAACTCCAGAACAACTTTGTCCGAACGGGCCTGCAGAATTGTGGGCTGCATTAGCGGAGGATATCGAGTGCCTGAAACGATTCTCTAGCAAATTCGTGGAAACCGGCCAGTGCCATGCTCAACCCGAACGAGCGTCCCAGTTTGCGACCGAGGTCTATCAAGGAATTGAGCCAATCGGCGAGGGCGGACAAGGGGAAGTTATTCGCGCCAAAGATGTGCGTTTAAACCGCGACGTTGCCGTTAAACAACTCAAGCAACATTGGATTTGGAATCCGTCTGCTCGCCAGCGTCTTGAACGGGAGGCTCGGATCACGGGCAAGTTGGATCATCCGGGAGTCATCCCCATCTATGGCTTCGGACATGATAGTCAAGGGAAGCCGTTTTATGCCATGCGGTATCTGCGAGGCGAACGAACCTTCGAAGATGAAATCTCGGACACACATCAGATTGTCGACACTTCGGCCCGTTCTGTTGCATTTAGAAAACTTCTGCGCGATTTTGCTACCGTTTGTCGAACAATTGACTATGCACACAGCAAGGAATTGATCCACCGGGACATTAAGCCAAACAACATTATGACCGGGGATTACGGCGAGGTGTTGGTGGTTGATTGGGGGCTGGCGAAGTCTCTGGAGAATGACAACCGCGATGACATAGCCGACAATGCTCTGGAAACGGAGGCCTCAGCGTCGAGGGCTTTGTTGACACTGGGCGTCGCTGGCACACTGAGCTACATGAGTCCAGAACAAGCCGATCAAACGTCGCTTGCGACCAAAGCCTCGGATATCTACAGTTTGGGGGCGACGCTTTACCACTTATTGACCGGACGACCAGCCTATGAAGGCGAGTCCATTTCTGAGGTTTTGGCCAGAGTGCGGTCAGGCGTTTTTGAGCACCCTCGCACTGTGCGGGCAGACGTGCCTGCAGCGCTGGACGCCATCTGCGTCAAGGCGATGTCCTATGCGCCCGCTGATAGATACCCAAATGCCTCGGCAATCGCTAATGATATTGACCGTTGGTTGGCCGACGAGTCCGTGTCGGTTTGGCCTGATCCGGTTCTTGAACGGATTCGCCGCTGGACGAAACGCAACCGCACGTTGGCAACCAGCATCGCGGCGGGATTGCTCGTGGCCGTGTTGACATTGTCGGTTGCCTCGCTCTTTCTGGATGCGGCACGGCGACGAGAGCAGGCGGCAAATGACGCACTTGTCGCAGCTAACCAGACGCTGGCTGGGCAAAACGTGGAACTGCGTCGTCCCCAGTATGCCGCACAGTTCCAAGTAGCTCGCTCGCTGTGGCAGACACTGGAGTTTGACGAAGCGACTCGAGTGCTCGCTTCCATGGATCAGGACCTGCGAGGCATCGAATGGCATTTTCTGAAGACAGCCTGTTTGCAACCTCGACAAATTAGCCTGCGTGGACCACGAGGCTCGGTCAGTAGTCTTGGCATCCCATCCATTATTGCGAGTGCCATCTCGCCAGATGGTTCGCGGCTGGCAATCGCCGGACGCAAGCAATCACTCCTTCAGCCGACATTCACTTGGACAGTCCGACTACTGGACTTGGATGCTTCCAAAATCTTGTGGGAACGCGACAGCGACCGATTGGTTAAATCCCTGCGCTTTGACCAAGATGGTAGCGTGATCCTCGTTGAATTCGAACCACTGGTTGCCCCGTTCATCGGGCTGGACGCTGCCTTGAATATCCAATGGCTAAACTTGCAGTCCGACGGTGGCGCGACGCAGGCAAAAGCTCCCAATTCTCTAGAAACTGGGCAGCCTACTGAAAATTCGGTTGAGAACCAAAAACTTGATCCACCAGTTCAAGAAGTGTGGGAGACGATGTCTGGTAAGACATTATCAAGTGATTCCAGCGAGATAGTTGTTACCGAGCCGAAACCCACCTATCTCGTCGAGAGAGTCACCAATGAGAACGGTGTCCGCTTGCCAACAGGTGGTGGTTTGCTGCCTGCCGTCCAAACCATTCGATTTAATCTCACTGAAGAGGATCTCCGACCGGGCGCGGGATATCGTATCGATTCCACACTGGTCATTCCTACGGAATCGGCGATCACGACCGCAGTGATTGACTCGACAGAGAATATCGCTGCGACGGCGCATGAGGATGGGGCAATTCGTTTGTGGACGGTACCTGGCTCACATGCGCTTGGTCAATTTCCAGCCATGTCGATGAAGGTGCGGCAACTGGTGTTTGGCAAGGACACGAAGTCACTTCGGTGGCTAGCCGAGCAGTCCGTCGAACAGGGTTCGATCGCTTGCTATGCTGCAGATATCAGTAACTTCATAGTTCTTCCCGAGCGGGTCGACCAATGGCCTGAAATGGAATTCCTTTATCCGGTCGCCAACAGCGATGATCTCCACACGGTCGCAATATTGGAATTGGACGGCGCCCCGAACCTAACAGTATGGGACATCGCGTCCGGGAAGCTCAAAGGGAAGTTTGCGATCGAGAACGTTAGCGGCTCGCCAAGCGCGGTCCAACTTTGTCTTAATCATGACGGTACACTCGTCGCTGTCGCATCACACGAGAAGGGCGGCTTACCAACTTTGCGAGTCGATGATGGCCTACCAACTTTGCGAGTCTATGATGTTGACAGTGGACAACAATTGTGGACCGACACGCACTTTGGATCACCGGTAACTTTCAAGCAAAGTGGATCGGGGCTATTCGCCTCTCGACTCCGTACCGCGCAAATTGCCTTGCTCGACGGGAGCAGCGGGAGAATTCTCGAAGATACTTCCACTGGTTGGAGTATCACCGATATCGATGGCCAGCCCGCAGCGAACCTATTCCCCAAACTCGGTCTCTTGGCCTACCACTCGACAAGTGACCAATTAATTGCGTTTCCCAGAATCAGCGACCAGCCGTTGCTGCGGCATGATTTGGACCAAGAATTATTGGTCATCGACCTGGCAAAACGCGAAGGCCACTTGATCGCTTGCCCTACAGCCGATCGCTATCGTGGCGTCCGCCAAGTGAGATTTTCACGCGATGGTAAAACGGCAATTGTCATTCACCGGGACAGCAACTTCGCCCAACTTTGGGACGTGGCCAATTGGCGGGTTCTCGCAGTCCTGGATGGTCATCAACAAATGGTCACGGATGGAATATTTTCGGTCGATCAAAACCGCATCGCCACGGCCAGCCTCGACGGGACCGTCAAATTGTGGGATGCCAAGACTGGTGGCTTGTTGTGGACATTCGCAACTATGAGCTACCCCCAGTTCATTGCCTTTGCCACCGATGACCGCGAACTCATAGTGGGTTCCCGAGAGGGAATCCAGCGTTGGCTGGCGGAGTAGTCGTCATCCGAGATCAGTAGTCTTCGGAGATTTGCGCGGCCTGCCAGAGTTCGATGAATTTTTCTTGAACGAAGGGGTTGAGTTGGCTTGCGTAAGACTGATCCAAAGCGTTGATGCGGATCAATTGAATCACGTCGTCAAGATCTCGTGGACGGTGGGCGGCAGTCATTCCGCTGGCGAGTTTGAGTTCATGCAGCGTTTTGAGATTGAGAAAAGGCAAATTTTCGCTGTGAATTTCCCGGACTGATTCGGGAGTCGGAAACGATACCGGTTTGACCTTGCCGTCGCCGGGTTAGTCACCCACGATCAGAACATCGACTTTGACGCCATTGAGCGTGTCTTTGAACCCCTTCGAGCCTTCGAAGAGATCCAACCAGCCGCGGCCAATCCAGCAATCTTTGAACCGATTTAAATCTTCACGCCGCATCAACACATTCACATCAGCCGACGTTCGGCGATGCCCATGCGCATTGGCTGCCATCGCTCCCGCAATCGCAAATGAAATCTTCAAGTCCCAAAACGCTTTGGCGAGCCGCCGCATCGTATCATGAACCGGCTATCGTTCCATCATAAAGCATCTACTCGCTTAGCGATTTCAAGCATCGTGTCCATACCGAGATTCTAGCTCGTGTCTGACCTGAAACGGATTTTCCTTGCAAAAAATAGTGTGATTACGCAAAAAAGCTCCGCGAAG
>JAGQOZ010000339.1 GCA_020426955.1 Planctomycetales bacterium | reverse complement strand
GGCTACCGTGCGGTGATCTTCGGCGTTGCCTTTGAACAGAATGGTACGATTCACTTCGTCCATGGTCAGACTAACCGTCGAATTGGCGGCGAACATTTGTTGTAGCGAAGTGTAGACCGCCGCCACGTCCGCTCGAGAAACCACGTAGGCTTCAATCGTGGCGTCGAATTCGCTTTTCGAATCCAGCTTATCCACCGCCGTTTGCACACTGGCATGTTCTTCTTCCGTACCCGTCACAATCAACGTGCGACTCTTCACATCCACGGCAAACACCGCTTCATTGTGCAAGGCTTGTAACGCTTGTTGAGCGGCCACGGGATCGCCCGCGCGAAACGGATAGACTTTGGTTGTGCGACCAGTATTGGCAGGCTTGTCCAATTCGGCCACCGTCGATGCCACGGTGGCGTGCTCCTTTGCCGTGCCGGTGACCGCCAGACTTCGACTGAACCGATCGGCGGACAAAATGGCGGCGGGTAACAGCGGTTGCAAGACATCTTCTGCAGCTCGAGGATCCCCGTAACGAAACGGATAGATCTTGGTGGTGCGTCCGTCTTCTCGAGGTGTATTGAGTTCGTCAATCAGTTTGGCAATCTGAGTGTGTTCTTCCGAAGTGGCCGATGCCAGAATGGTTCGATTTTCATCGTCGGCGGAAAAGCTGGCGTCATCCAACAATGCTCGCAAAGAATACAACGCCGCGTCGACGTCTCCTTGCTCCAAGCGATACACCTTGGCTTCGCGCTGGTTCGCTCGCTTCACGTCAATCTGTGCCACGGTCTGAGTGATGGCTTCCATTAATGCTTGCGGCGCGGAAACAATGACGGTATCGGTTTCGTAGTCGTAAGTGGAATCGATATTCGGAAACGAATCTTCAATGGTTCGCGAAACCGCTCGCGCACTAGCGTACTGCATGGCAAACGCCTTGGTGACTCGAGCGTTGGTCTTGTCCGAATTCAATTCGTCAATGAGTTTGGCAATTTGTTCGTGTTCTTTGGGCGTGGCCGTCGCCATGATGGTTTGATTTTCATCGTCCGCTGAAATTTCGGCATCGTCAAACAAGTTCTGCAGGGAACTTCGCACGGCGTAGACATTGCCCTGCGTCAGTCGATAGACTTTGGCTTCGCGCTGTTCGCCTCGTTGCACGTCCAATTCCGCCACCAGTTTATCGATCGCTTCGGCCAAGGATTCTGGCGCGGTGACAATCACGGAATCGCTATCGTAGTCCCAGGTGGCATCCACATTCGGAAAAGCGTCTTCGATAGTGCGCGAAGCCGCTCGCGCGCTGACATGCTGCATGGCGAACACACGAGTGATGCGATTGCCGCCGGTTTGCGAATTGAGTTCGTCAATCAGTTTGGCAATTTGCACGTGCTCTTCCGGCGTGGCGGCGGCCATCAACGTACGGCTTTGGTTGTCTCCGGAGAACGAAGCGTCTTCAAACAGCGTTCGCAATGACGAAATGGCTGAATAAACGTCGCCCTGTTCCAATCGATAGACCTTGCCTTCACGCTGGACGCCTCGTTGCACATCCATCTCTGCCACGGTCTTGATGATGTCCGGCATCAGTGATTCAGGAGCGGAAATAAACACAGTGTCCGATTCGTAATCGTACGTGGCGTCGACATTGGCAAACGAATCTTCGATGGTTCGCGAAACCGCTCGAGCACTGACGTGCTGCACGGCAAAAATCCGAGTCACTCGTTGATTGGCCGTTGGTTGATCCAAGCCCTGAACCGTTTCTGCCAGCTTGGCCTGTTCTTCGGCGGTACCGGTGGCGGCGATGGTGTTGTTGCGATAACTGTAGGTGATAGTCATCCGAGGCAGCACGCGTTCAATGATCGGTTCGGCGTCGTCAGCCGTGAGGTGTTGCAGTCGATAAACTTTGGTAACCAGCGGCAACTGGCTGTCCGGTTTGTCCATCTGTGCAATGGTGCTGGCGATTTTTTCATGCACATCCGGCAATGCGGTAGCCACGATTGATTTGGCAGAATTGTCGATGGCCAGCGGAGTGCCGGGGACTAGCTGAACCAGAACGTCTCGCACCATGGTCGGGCTAGTACTTTGCAAACGGTAGACCACGGCCGTGGGCTTGGTGACTTCGGGCAGTGCCGTCACAATGCTTTCCACGGCGGCTTGTAATTTGTCTTGCAACCGCGATGGTGCTCGGCAAATAATCGCATGCCGATTTTCGTCTGGCACCAAAATGGCGTCCTGCTTCAGTTTTTCGTCCAATGCAGAAATGATGATGGCGGCGTTGTTGTTTTGACCGACCGGAAAGACGCGAACTTCGGTTACTTCTGGTTCGGAAATCAATTCTTGCAGCGAAGCAATGGTCTGTTCGATCGCATCATGGTCCACCGCTTTCGCTTTAATCAACAACTTGGCCGGATCATTCGATTCCACGAATTCAATCGTTGGAAACGTTTGCTGCAGTTGTTCGCGAACCTGTGCCGACAGTGTAGGATTCACCGCGTGCGGACGCAGTTCCAACTGCTGAGATGCAATTTCCGTTTGAATGGAAGTGGCCAACGAAGTCAGAATTTGCAGGTCTTCCGCAGAAGCCCACACGGCCAACGAACCAGGTTCGCTGGGTAACGTGGTGGCGCTGGGCGTCACTTGCTCCATTAACGCTTGAAGCTTTTCAATTACGTTGGCTGGGGCGGTGATGAACTGCAGTTTGCGAGTGGCTCGAGTGGGATCGCCTTGTTTGAGTTGTTCCACAACGGCTTGGATTTTTTGGTGACCTTCTTGGTTGGCCCAGGCCAACACCTTGGTATCTCGATCTGCATCCACATACTGCCCCGTCGGCACCAAGCGTTGCAACATGTTGATGACATTGTCCGCGTCGGTGCCATCCACCGAGTAGGAAACCAGATAGCTTTGCGTTTTACCGGCGTCGCCCTGTAGCACTCCGGCCAGCGCCGCTTCTACCGCTTGATGCTCTTCTGTTCGGCCCCAGACAATCACGGTTCCGGAATATTCGTCACTGACAAACGAAGCGCGAGGTATCACTTGATACAAGAGTCGCCGGATGTCGTTCGGATCGCGACCACTGCACGGATAAACCTGAACCGACTTTTTATCCGCCGCCGCTTGCTGTTTGAAGTCTTCCAACGCTTTGGCTAAATCTTCATGCTGTTTTTCAGAGCCCCAAGCAATGATGGTATTGGAATCTCGATCCGAAACCATCGACATGCCGGGCACCAACTGTTGGACCAGCTGCTGGATATCTCGAGCGTCAATATCTCCCATCCGATAGTAGACCATCTTGGAATTGTTTTTGTTGTCAGGGCTGACGTCCAATTGCTGGATGGCCAGTTTCAGCTGACGGTGTTCTTCTTCGTCTGTCCATACCAGCAGGCGATTGGCGTCTTGGTCCGCGACAATCTTGGTGTTGGGATAAAGTTCGGCCAAGACAGTACGGATGCTTTCCGCATTGCCATCTTTGATCGCGTAATTGACCAGCGTTAGTTGAGTCGCTTGGTCGGCCTGGTCTAAGCGTTGTAGCAGTTCGTCTAGCAATCGATGTTGCGAAGCGGTGGCCCAAACAATTAGCTTGCGAGGATTGGGATCTTCCACCAAGCGAACGTTGCGAATCTTCTCGTCCGCCGTGGGCAAGACGGAAACAAAACGCTGTCGCTGTTCGGGCGAAACATCGTAGATCTGAAGTTGAGCTGGTTCGTCGGGGAATCGCTGGCGAATTTCCGTCAGAAACGTTTCCATGGCTTCATTTTCTTCCGCCGTGACCATGGCGGATAATTCGTTTTCACGTCCAGCGTCAACGAGTTTGACTTGCTGTAGCTGCGGCGCGAGATTCGAGCGGAGCGAATTGAACTTTTCGCGTTGCAGTTTCGTTATCGGGTAATGCCGTAGTTCACGTTCCACTTCCGGGAACTTGACTTGCAGTTCATTCAAGAATTCCGTCAGTCGCAGATGCTGAGCCTGTGTGGCCACCACGGCCATGCGGTCGGCATCATTGGTTTCCACAATTTGGATGGATTGCAATTCCGGCGCTAATTTGGATCGCAGTGAATCAAACTGCTGACGCAGCTGGCGGTTCACATCATAAACGTTCAGCGAGCGTTGAATTTCTTCGCTCAGCTTGGCCACATCCGCTAAGTTTTGTTGGATTCTGGTGACGTCTTCCGGACTGGCGTAGACCATCAAACGACGTTGATCCGCTTGCGTGGTGATATCGGCTTCGGGAGCTAACGTGCCGAGCGCCTTTAGGCTGTCTGCCGAAAGAGGTTCAGTCAGTTCGAAGAACTTCAGCTGCTTGGGCTGAGGCGAATTCGCTTTGACTTGCTCCATCAGCTTGCCGATTTCGGCGTGGTCTTCTGGTTCGGCGCGAACCATCACGCTGCGGCTGGTTTCGTCCGCTGAAACAGCTGCTTTGGGAAACATGGTTTCCAAGACTTGTGACATCGTCACTGGATCACCATCCTGCAGCAGATAAATTTTGACCGTTTGCCCTGTTCGATTTTTGACTTCCGCGCCCAGCGTTTCCAATTGCTGTTTGATGATCTCTTGCTGTTCCGCTTCTGCGTACACAACTACTTTGCTGTTCTTGTCATCGAAAGAAAAGCTGGCGTTGGGCGCAAGCTGCGAAAGTTGTTGCGAAAGTCTTTCCAAGTTAAAGCCCGGAACATCATACGACTGCAACGAACGATTCTTGCCTGCCTGGACGTCCTGCCGCATTTGCTCTAAATAGCGATTGATGGCATCATGCTGATTGGGCTTGGCAAACGCGTTGATGCGTTTGGCTTGCGGGTCGAATGTCATCGGCACGCCACCCACCAGCTTTTCTAGCGTTTCCAACGTGGCTTGAGCGTCTAAGCCTTCCACCGAATAAATCTCGAGTGTGGACGGCGGTTCTTTCTCTTTGGGCTTGGGCGGTTCCGGCGGTTTCTCTTTCTGAGGTTCAGGAATCGCCGCAATGGTGCTGGCGATCGATCGCATGCGAGAAGCCGAACTGGTGACAACTGCTTTCCGAGTGGTCGGCAAAATGACACTCGATCCAAATTGACCCAACAGCGGTTTGATTTCCGCTTCTACTTGGTCCACCGGCTTCGCGCCCAACGGAAAGGTGACTCGCACTAATTCGAATTTTCCGTACTGATCCAAATCTTCCAATTCGGCGTCCGGAATTAAGCCTTCGGGAATTCCGTTGGCAATATTGGCGCAAATCAGTAAGTTGTCTCGGCGAATCAACGTGAACCCATGCGTCACCAAGACACCGTTCAGCAAGTCCAAGCCTTCTTTGGGTGAATACGATTTGGAATCGCTATAGGTAAATGTTTTCG
Organism: Planctomycetales bacterium; assembly: GCA_020426955.1. GTDB lineage: Bacteria > Planctomycetota > Planctomycetia > Pirellulales > Pirellulaceae > JAGQOZ01. Next base: position 1,604 of record JAGQOZ010000339.1, on the reverse strand, counting down.
GTGGCGGATCGTTGATGACCAAGGACAGGCCGGACTGTTTAGCAAACCAGCTAAGCACGTCGACCCAATTTTGGTCGCGGAAATTGAATGTCAATTTTTGTTGGCCGGGCAGTTTGTTCAATTCGATGGCTTGTTCTGCCGTCAAAACGTCTTTCAGCTGCTGCTGAATTTTGATGATGGCGGCGGTTCGTTCGCCGACTGGTAATGTTTGTGCTTCGGCCAACTGAGCCACCAGCATGGTCACGGTTGATCTCTGTTGATCGGTCAGCGACAAACGTTCCGCCAGGTCGGGCAAAGCCAAACGCGCATAATCGAACGTGTCCGAAGGTGATTCTTGCGCCATCATGGGCGAACAAAGAAACAGCCACAGTATGCCGACCAAGAAAAAGCGAACAACATTGCGAAACATTTGTCGCGAAGAAAGCGAACAGCCCATCATCGTATGATTCATCTAGTTCAGATTGCAGTGGGAAGGATTCTTTTCACAAGAACATGAGGCGGGAGCCAACAAACGATTACGATCCCTGTTGTGAACTTTGTCGGCCGATAAGATATTAGATTCGATTTCACGGCAACGGTAAACCGTAAACTTGGCGGTCCAAGTCACGAATCATTAGCACGGACCGTGCTGACAAACAATTTCGTTTACAATTTCCCGCGTCTGGGTATAGAAAATCGTTTCATGGACGATACTCGTAGTGATCGACAGCTTCCGCCAGGTGTGCCTCGAGGTGTTTGGGATTATACGCAGGCCGATTTCATTGCCAGTGACTACGATCGCTATTTTGAAAACCATGGACTGATGAAATATGACATGGAAGTGGTCAAGCAGTTTGCGCCGGAAGCAGGTCGAGTGCTGGATTTGGGGTGCGGCACGGGACGAGCGATCTTGGAGTTGGCCAATTCGCAGCGACCAGGCATCGCGGTGGATCTTTCGCAGCGCATGTTAGAATTAGTTCGAACCAAAGCCACGGCGGCAAACAAACCAGTCTGTTGTGTCCGAGCGAATTTGGTCGAGCTAGATTTTTTGCCCGACGATTCCATCGAATATGCCGTCTGTCTGTTCAGCACATTGGGCATGATCAAAACGCAGCGAGCAAGGCAAGTCATGCTGGACCAAGTCGCTCGTGTACTGACACCTTCTGGTCACTTGGTCTTGCACGTCCACAATCGCTGGTTCAATCTGTACGATCCCGGTGGCCCGTGGTGGTTGTTCGGTAGCTTGATGCGAGCTCCATTTTTCAAAGACTTGGAAGTAGGTGACAAGTATTATGCTTATCGAGGCATCAATAATTTCTATTTGCACGTCTTTTCAAAACGCGAAATCAGCAGACTGCTGCGAATGGCTGGCTTGCGAGTTGCCAAGTGGATTCCTTTGAACGCCGCATGCGACGGAGTTTTGGCGCAACCAAATCGGCTGGAAAGCTTACGTGCCAGTGGCTGGATCATGATTTGCAAACGCGTGTGAAAGATTTTCGTGATCGCCGAGACGTTGCGCCGTTTCGTGGCCTCGGGTTCGCATTTTCCGGCGTATTTCTTAGCCCGACGCGTCAGCGAGGGACTGCAGAAGCCGCCAAAAATTTCCCCTCACTTACGTTTCGGGC
>JAGQOZ010000033.1 GCA_020426955.1 Planctomycetales bacterium | reverse complement strand
ACCTTGACGTTTCGCCAATACATCGGCAATTTTCATGACGAAATTGGCTCCTGCGGCGCAGACGTCGCCTTGGTCTTAGTTTGAGCGGTGGTGGTGGCAAAAGGATCTTCGTCAACTGCGTCCGAATCTTGCGTTCCGCCTTGAGCCACAAACGTGCGATAGTATAGCGCGCATAAAAGAAGGTCGTGGTTGGTGTCGGCCGGTAGTCGACAGATTTCGATTAACGGTTCGGCCAGATGCCGAGCGATCTCGTGGCGGCGGGCCGGAGTCAAATAACTGCGTCGCTCCAAATACGCCGCCAACGCTCGTGTCATCTTTTTGCTGACCACCAATGTTTTGGGCAGGAGTTCGGCCAGCTGACTAGTCCGTGCGTCGTCCAATCGGACCGACGCACTGTAAATCGGTTGGCGTTCTTCCACCACGACAATGGTTCCACTGACCAAATCGCCCAGCCGCCGTGAACGTTTGGTCAACGCACAAAACAGCAAGCCAATCATACACGTCGGAAAAGCAAAAACGGACGAACCGGCATCTTCGCCTGCCAAAACCGACAGCGGAAACAGCGGCATCATATCGGCCAAACGAAACAGGTTTCGCAAGATCGCTTGCAGTCCGTTGATGGGTTGGCCATTGTGGCTTAGCACGCGAATTCCCATCATTCGCTTGCCGACCGTTTGTCCGTTCCACACCGTCTCCAAGACACCTCCATAAAACCATTCCAACACAAAATACGTCAGCATGATCATGGCGGTCATCGTCGTCGATGCGGCTGCGCCAAAAATACCCGCAAATGTAATGAACATCACCATGGCAATGATGATGACCACTCTCAATACGAAGTCGACCAAGAATGCCGGCAACCGGCGAAACGGCCCGGCCATTTCGTATTGGAACGCAATGTTTTCGGGCGTCACGATTTCCAGAGTCGTGTCGATTTGTGATTCGCTTTCGGCCATGGAAATTTTAAGCGCTTTTTGTTTTGCTGTTTGACCCACAGCCGCGTTGGTAACGAGTCCGCGTAGACGTTGTCGAACGCCGTTCGCGCAGGGCAATACCCCCAGTACAACATTCGCACAGGATATTTTAGTTGGAATCCAGGTTCCCTGCGAGGTCCACTTGGCTTGAACGACCTACAAGCCAAGGGCCTCGGCACCAGCAACCATACACCAAAATGACAGCGTAGGAGCGGGTTTCACGTAGGCGAGTCTGGGGACAGACTCGCAGATACGGACCTACGTGTCGGATCCGACAAGTTCCCCAAGACCGTCGAATCCCTACGACTTACAACGTCGGATTGCCAAGATGCTTCCCACGCCTAGCAGGATCATTACCAGCGAATTCGGTTCTGGAACCGCAGAAACGGCGCCGCGAGGCCCTACTTCAAAACCGCCATCGGTAAATGCCGCCACAAAGTCGGATGAATCGAATTCACCGTCGCCGTTCCAGTCCCCGTCTGCCCAACCAGAATTGTCGGCAATACCATCTTCATATTCGCCGTTCGTAAATACTGCGACAAAATCGGCACTGCTGAACTCACCATCTAAATTGGAATCGCCGAACCAAGTGTTTTTCAATTCGGTAATCCAATACGACCGATCAGACGCGTCCAGATCTCCGTCTCCGTTTACATCAAAGACCGAACCAGGATCATTGTTCGCAATCGCGGCTGTCAGCGTGTCGATGTCGTCCGCGTCTAGATCACCGTCGTTATCAAAATCGCCCGACTGCGCGGACAATGAAATCTTCAGATTGTCAAAAATGCCAAAGGCAAAATCCGATACGGGCGCCACCGAACCAAAGATGTCCCAGTACCCAACGGCCACGCCACCTTCTAGTTCACCAGGTTCTGCCAACACGGTTCCAATTTCAATATCGTTGATGTAGAACGTGGCAAAGCCTGAATTGGTATCAACATCGGCAACAAACTTGTGCCAAGCGAAAGCCAATGTCCCAGCGGGCGAAAGGATGTCTTCATTGGGTGTATCCCACACGTCAAAATCGAGCTGTTCTTCCGGAACAATTTCGCCCAAGAACGCTTCCAAGAAAACAGGATCGACATGATTTAGCGAAGGAACCGCATACAGCTCACTTTCAATGGGCAAGAATGCTTCGTTGAAATACATGCGGTAGTCACTTCCTGAATCACCATCGCCGTCGGCAACCAGTCCCGCTCCGTTAATCGGCGAACCGTTGGGGTCAACACCAACCCACAGAGCACCGAACTCGGTAGTCCCATACTTGCCTGGATCTGCGTAGAAGTTTAGCCAGACATCGACTTCCACGGTATATTCACCGCTCAGTTCAATACCTGTGGGACTAACGGCAATGGCCTGCGCCTCTTCAGGATCGACCAAATTGGATGCTAATCGCAAACCAGTTGTCCCGGTGCCGCCGGGCGCGGCTGGAATTCCATAGACGGAATAATCAAAACCAAAATCTGCCGATGCATCGGCGTCTTGAACCACCGTCCAAGCAGACTGGTCATCAAAATCAAACTCCAGTACCTGAGCGTTCACGCCAGACAACATCGCGGACATCACAGCGAAAACAGCCCATAGCTTTCCAACCTTCATCAATTTAACTCCTCTTAGATTCATGCGCCTCAATGTCAAAACTCCTGTTTCGGCCCAGACCGGATTCTAGCCGAGTGACACGAAACAACTAGTTCAAATGCCGAGTCCGAACCAAATTCCGAACGGATGTTTCACCGGTGAAACATTTTGTTTTGACGACCGAGGAATTGCCGGTCGCTATAAATACACTCGGCGGTTGTAGATGAACCATTCGATGCACAAAATGGCCAGCGCCAACAGCAAGAGGTATTTCCAGGCTTCGCGCCTCGCCGGTTCGCGGACAGCTTGTCCTTGAATCTGTTCGTACTTGGTGGTCAAAATATCGCTAACCGGAATCGTACTCTCGACAGGATCAAACAAGTTCACAGCAAAACGTTGTTTGACCTCCTTAGCATCTGCTTCACGAATCCGATAGACTCCCATCTGTTCCGTATTGCTATAGACGAACGTGGCTTGCGGACCTCGCGCAATCTTATTCTTCTGTTGCGAAGGCGATTCCACTTCAATTTCTGGAACCGGAAGTTCGCTGCGAATCACCATGTTCTGGCCCGGCCGAATCGACATCTGTTCTTGCTCTTGTCGCACGCCGCCCAGATACGAAACGACGTTGCCCATGAACACCGGAAAGCTGGTGCGAATGGTCCAGTTGGTGTTCGAGTAATAGTCGCCCGAATCATCTTTGCCAACAATCACAAAACCTTGTACCAAGTCTTCAAAACCTTCTCTTGGAGCAATCGCCAACACCGGGCCTTCGTCCGAATCAATCAAAACCGAACCACCTTTGGGCGGCGTTACCGCTTTGGATTCGGCGATAGTCACATTGCCGAATTCCACGTAGCTCATCAGCGGATGCGCTCGCTCCACATCAATCACTTGCGGATGCGGCCGATTGTCTGTGCTGGTCCAGCGATCGCCCGACGGAATATTACCAATGAAGTACGTATTGGCCTGAGGCATTTCTGGCGGCACGCATTGGTCGTAAATGATCAAATCATAAGCCGCCGTCGAAGCCTGTTTCTTGTAGTCCTCTCCCTGTAACGCTGCCGGCTCCAACAATCGGACATCGGCCATCTTGAGCGTCAATTCCGTGCTCATTACCATTTCCAACGCGTCATTCTTGGGCGTCACCAACAACACACGAGCTCGTCTGGGCGGGTCAATGGCCGTGTAGGCGACGTTGTCCATCGCAAAGTCATCGCTGGCTTCGATCTCTAAACGCAGTTCGCCACTTTCCACCGCAGAAATTGTAAATTCCACGCCGCTGGCACCGTTCTTGGCAATTTCAATCTGAGTGGCGTCGATCAAGCGATCATCTAAGTAAAGATTGGCCGTGACGTCCGCATCGACGCCCGTGAAATTTTGGATCTGACCAAACACATTGACTTTGCCGGAATCATTTTGGCTTTGTCCCGAACTGAAGGCCGTGATGCCAATATTCTTGGCGTTCAATTCGCCTACGGGAACGAATTCGGGCTGTAGATTTCCCATCGCAAAATCGGGAATGGTCTGGAATCGACCGTCGCTCATGATGATCAACTTGGCGGGCATCGCTTCGGCCGCCGCCACGTCTCCTTCGTCTTCATTACCACTTCGTCCCGGATTGGCCAGCCCCGCAGCAACTCGCAACGCTTCGTCCAATTCACTGGTTCGTTGCGTTTGCTGAATGGCCTTAATTCGATTCACCAACTGACGCTTATTTAGCGTAAACGGTTGCTCCACGATCGCTCGATCTGAAAAGCTAATCACCATGGCTGCCGTGCCGCTGGAGAGTTCGGATTCAATCATGTTGACCGCATCTTGCTTGGCTTTTTCCAGCCGAGTGGGTTTGATGTCCGTCGCCGCCATGCTGGCCGACGTATCAATCAAAAAGATAACGCGTCCATCTTGCAATTGCGTGCTTTGCCAAGTCGGTCGCAGGCACGCCAAGATGGCCAGCAACACCAACAGCAACTGCAAGAACAACAGGATGTTTTGACGTAGTCTTTGCCAGATACTGTTGACGTGCAAATCTTCAATGGTGCGATGCCACAGATACGTGCTAGGAACTTCCAACGGTTGGCGTTTGAGTTTCAAGAAATACAACGCCAAGATGGCAGGCGGAACCAGCGCCATCAACGACCATTGCCACCAATTCAGTGTGTTGAGCCAGTTCATCGCACTAGACCTCGGCTGCGCAAGTAACTGGCCACCAAGCGATCGACCGGCACGTCGGTTTTGGCGAACACATACGAGATACCTCGGCGAGTGGCATACTCTTTGGCACCATCCACAAACGAAGCCAGCGTTCGCTTGTAGCGATCCAGCAGCGGTCGGCTGACTGTAATTTCAGCGATATCGGCGTCTTCCGAATCAATCAGTTTCAAGTCGCCTGTCACTTCTGGATCGGTTTCTTCTGGAGCCAGCAAATGGATCAAATAGATGTCAAAGTCTTGCGCCATTAGATATCTCAACGCCGTTTCATATCCCGACTTGTCCAGCAAGTCAGTCAACAAAACGACGATGCCCTTGCCGCTGCTTCGCAACGTAAAATTGCGGACTCCTTCTTCCAGCGAAACGTTTTGACCTGGTTCGATCTGACTAACTGATTCGGTGAGTCGCCACAAACTCCGGCGGCCTCGTAAAACGGGCGAAGGATTCCGAGCGGACTGGCCCAACGATTCCACTCGCACTCGATCCGCTCGACACAACCCAATGAACCCCAACGCCGCGGCCAGTTGTTTGGCGTATTGCAACTTGGTTGGTTCGCCAAAATCCATAGACGCGCTGGCGTCAATCAACGCGTAGAAATGCAAATCCTCTTCTTCCATGAACAGCTTCAGAAACAGTCTGTCCAGACGAGCGTACAAGTTCCAGTCGATAAACCGCAGGTCGTCGCCCGGAACATAGTTGCGGAAATCGGCAAATTCCACGCTTTGTCCTTTGCGTCGACTACGCCGCTCTCCCTTCATGCGACCTCGAAAAATCTTGCGGCTGACCAACTCCAGACGCTCGAGCTGAGCCAGTAGTTCAGGCGAAAGCAGCGGATTGGCACGGTCACTCACAGGAGCCTCGTCGGGGCGAAGGAACAGAAGACAATTCGAATGGGACGCAAAGAAACACCCGTCGGACAACTACGACGCAACTTGAGCGGTGATGGCTTCGTCCGCTTTTTCGGGCAGTTTTTCCAGGATGTCCAGCAACACCTGGTCGGCCTCGACGCCTTCGGCCTGCGCTTCAAAATTCAAGATCACTCGATGCCGCATCGCCGGCAAGTAAACTCGACGCACATCTTCAAAGCTGACATTGAAGCGACCTTCCAATAACGCGCGAAGTTTGGCGGCCAACGCCAGCGTCTGAGCTCCACGAGGACTAGCGCCCCAGCGTAGATACTGATTGGTAATTTCCAGCGCGAAGGGACCGTCGGGATGCGTGGCCAAGACCAATCGCACTACGTAGTCCTGCACGTGTTTGGCCAAGATGACTTCGCGGATGAGTGCTTGCCACTGGACGATTTCAGAACCGTCCATCACCTTTTGAGGTTCTTCGTGATGTCCCTTGGTGGTTCGATCCACAATAGTGTTCAGATCTTCTCGGCTGGAATAACCCACCACCAACTTGAACATGAATCGATCCAGTTGAGCTTCCGGCAGCGGATAAGTACCTTCTTGTTCAATGGGATTTTGCGTGGCCAAAACAAAGAACGGATCGGCCATGGGCCGACGCACCAAACCCGTGGTGACTTGGCGTTCTTGCATGGCTTCCAGTAATGCCGCTTGCGTTTTGGGCGGAGTACGATTGATTTCGTCCGCCAGAATGATGTTGGCAAACAGCGGGCCTTCCAGGAAGCGACGTTCACGCGCGCCGGTGGAACGATTCTCTTCAATAATCTCTGTGCCAGTGATGTCTGCTGGCATCAAGTCTGGTGTGAATTGAATGCGATTGAACGAAAGATTCAGAGTCTTGGCCAGCGTGCTGATCATCAATGTCTTGGCCAGCCCTGGAACGCCTTCCAGCAGACAATGGCCTCGAGCGAACAGTGTGATCAGCAATTCTTCTACTACATGCTGTTGACCAACTATCACTTGCGATAACTGTTGTTCGATTTTCTCGCGTGCTTCCCGCAGCCGCTGTACGGCTCCGTCGTTCCCGTTCGTCATGAGTTTGCTTTCTAAACCGGCGGTCATTGCGTCAAATGCTCGCTGCCGGCGTTCCATCCGATTTTCTAAGGTTGCTGTTCAATGTCGAAGTCCAGGTCTTCCTCGTCGGGCGTATCTTCCGAGTCAGATTGGGCGCCACGGGAAATCGACCTCAAGACCGCTCGACCTATACCCATAAATAACGACTTATCTCTTCCCTGGTCGCCACTTCCGACAAACGCCGGTCCCTGTGGAGCTCGAGGATCGTCGGTGAATTGTAACTCATAGGTACGTCCGTCCGGCATGGGATAGGTTATCGTGCTTGTTTCGGGAACCCCCACCACCTGAAAACTCGGATTAGACCGGTTGTCATGATCTTCATATTGATGGACCAAATGTCCGTCTCGTTTGTCAATCCAAACAGCCGAAGTCTTCCACCGACGATTGTCGTCTTTTCGCCTGCGACGAAACACCATGGTCGGCAAGGATTCCGGTTGATCCACCGGCATTCCGTACGCTTCAATATACGCGGGACTGGGCCAAGTGAGTTCACCCGATTCGACGTCGACGGAAAAATAAAGCGCGTCTTCCATTTTTTCAGAATCCAACGCATTGAGTTCATCTCGTTCGCCAAGCATCTCAAGACAGCACGCCAGCAGGATTTGACTGCCCGCCGACCGAATGAGTTGAATTCGGTTTAGCTTGCGCCCCAACAAATCCAAATGATGCGTCGCAAGCACCTGACCATCATCGAGTCGCACGAGTCGAAAATCGCCGGCGTTGGTAACCAACGCAACCAGTCCGTCCAACACAAATCCGCGAGTCCCCATTTCGCACGGCGTTTCCCATTGAATTTGTTGCGAAATCGGATCGTACATGCGAAGCTGCCAAATTTGCGTTCCGTTCGAATTGACGTCATCCCAAGTCAAGACGTAGCGGCCTCGCGTTGTCCAACGACGCTCCGCATCAGGGACAGTGTTTTCTTTGATCTCAGAACCATCAATCGCGCTGAAAATTCGGCACGTCTTCTTGCCATCAGCGACAATGATCACCTGATCGTCGCCCCAGACTTCAGAATATGGCGCAATATCGGTACGAACCCAAAGCGTCTGCCCATCCAGCGGCGAGATCGCTCGCAGCTGCGTTCCTTCCTGATACACGATTCGCTGATAGGAAGTGGGACCAACCGACGAAATTCGCTGGCCTCGCACCTGTTGATCACTCTGGGCCCAACGGTTTTGGCGAGTTCGCGTACTTCGCGTCGAGCGAAACACATTCAGTTTTTCCAAGGCGTCTTCGTATTTACGAGGCCATGCGATAGCGCTGTCCAAACGCCCCTGATTGGACGTCGTCGTATCAATGCCGATGACCGTGGTTCCCAGATTCACTATCGCCAACGAACCCAATTGGCTCCAACGAATGGAACCAGCCGAACTGAGTCGGACTTCTGCGTTGACGCGAAATCGTTCGTGCCCTAAATCATTGCAAAACAAAAGATCTTGCAGACCTCGCCGCAACGCCAGCTGCGGCGCTAAGATACCTTGCTGTTCCACGCGTTGCGCAAATTCATATCTTTGACTTGCTCGCCGCACTGGACTTCCCTCATGCACCGTCACTTTCACTTCGCCAGCTGGCCATGCATCAGCCGCTCGATGCGGCAAGCCAATCGCTGCCGCTAAATCGGTCACAGTCTTGCCATCTTCTATGGTTTGATCAGACCAATGCTCCAACAGGGCTTGGTAGCCATTTTGCGCTGCCGTCAGGTCACCGCTCTGATGCCGAATCTTGGTCAACAACCACATCGCTCGTGCCGCCACAGACGGATTTTCCGACCGAGTCAACGGCGCGGCGTAAATTTCGCTGGCCAGCAGTTTCCGTTCGGCAAAGGCGCTTTCGGCCATCTTCAACGCCAGCGGTGCCACAGTTCGGTGCGAATGAAAGACCTCGACACAACGCTGCTGCATGGCCTGGTCATTAGCCTCGACCGCCTTGTTGACGGTTTGTTCGATGCGGCTGTCTAATTCGATTCCCAAGGCTGCGGGTGCCTGAGTCAGACATTGTTCTATTCCATTGCGAACCACACAATTCAACGTGGCCGAGAAGTTTTTGGATTCGACCAGCGAATTATCACCCGAACTTACGTCAAAACCGAGTCGCAAATAGGCGTCAAATGCGTCGGAAATGTCGCCAGAAGCCAGCTTGGACTGCGCGACAATCCTCAGGAACTTTCGCTGCTGTTCTGGCTGTTCCACCAAGTCCACGACTTCGCTTGCCAAAGCCGCGTTTGCGTTGTAGTCCTCTTTCATAGCGGCCAACAGACCGTCTACCAAGATTGCTTTGGCCATTGTTCGCCGAGGATGATCTTCTGGATAATTCCGTACGGCCAAACGCAAAGAGTTCAGGCCCGCTGCGACCTGTCCTTCCTCCAATAACAGCATGCCTTGGTGTTGCAATGCCCAAGGATCGTTAGCATCTTGCGCCAAGCGACTCTGCACCAAAAGCTTTAACGATTCCACTTGGAAAAACGCGGACACACCTGCTGGCGAAAATGAAATCAAATTGTTTTGGTAACAAACCAAGTTCCCCAGTGGTTGGCGAGTTTCCAGGGAATCGACAATTTGACCGGTGGAAATATCAATTCGCAGCAATTGCGAAGTGGTGGGCAAAAAGTAATGTCCTTGAGATGCAAAGCCTCGGCCCGAGGGCCGGAGTTCCATGCCACTTCCGTCTTCAATATTGCGATAGCGAATATCCCAGCTGGCTTTCCCGTTCTGCAACGAAATCCCTTGGACGCCATCTTCGCCAACAACCAAGACAATCTCGTCCGTTACGGCACCAACGTATAAACCGGTGTTTCGCGGAACGGCCTTGGGCCAAGCGGGTTCACCGGTAACCAAATCAAACGCGTATAGTTCGTTCGATTCCACTGGCGTTGCAATGACCACTCCATTGCGAATGGCCACGGTCGCATCCAGCCAACCGGTTTCACGCGAATTCGAAAGATTTCGTCGTATGTTCACGGCGCGGCGACTGAAAACATCGGGAACAGCTTGATCGAATTGGCGTGCCCACAGCAAAGAACGATTGGCCAAATCCAACGCGACAATCGCTCCGGCCGACGTCGGACAGACCAAAACACCGTCCGCGTACGACGGACTAGCACCTGCGAGTCGGCGAGTTCGATTAATACCAATTCCCATTTGGTCAACAAACGCGATCTGCTGCGACCACAGCAAGGCCCCGGTTTCTTGATCCAATGTGAAAAGGCTGATATCGCTATTGCGTTCACCCAAAACGTACAATTCGTTTCCCAAAGCCAGCGGTGGCCCCAAGAAGAAGACTCGCGCCAATTGCGGCTCCAAATCACCTGTTTCTCCGCCCACCTTCCAGCGAATCTTTCCTTCGGACGGAACATTCAAAGCAACTAGGCTGTTGGTTCGATTGTCACTGGTAGCTTGCATTCCCAACCGGTTGAACGTGACGGATCGTTCTACGTCGGTGAGATCATCAATCAAGTAAACGTCCGCGCCATTGGAACTCAATTGCCCAAAGACGGCATCGTCCCAAAAACGGCTCTTCAGCACTTCTGCTCGACTTGCTTCCGCGTTGGTGGTGTCGGTTTCAATGGGTTCCGACCAGGGGTAGGGCCACACGCGTTTGCCAGTTTTTAAATCCACCGCAATCAAACGATCCGTCGTCTTGAACAGGACCGTGCTGCCCACCACCAACGGTGAAACGGCCGGAATAGCTGCTTCCGACGATTCGCGTAACGACTGAACTTGTCTTTCCAAAACGGCTTCATCAGCCGGGCTTCCCACGGAGACCTCCCAACGCAGGTGCATCAATGGCATATCGCCCCCAGATTCCGCATTCCTTGCCGCGTTTCCTCGATGCAGTTCCCAATTCGAAGCCACGGAAGGTCGAGCCAGATTGAGCTGACCAACGCTCGTGGCCAACCAAGTCTGCGCTGCTTCGGCCGAATCCAGCGAATCGGCTGGTGGCACTACCAAAGTCCTGTCTCCAAACGCAACCGTTTCGCCCGCATGGGTCTCGGCTACAGCGAGAATGACCCGGCTAGCAGTATCACTCATTCCGGCTTGCTGCCAACTGATGGCGGACAGGATGCTGACTGCCGGATCGAAACTTGCGGTTGCCGCGGGCGAGCGACGCAGTCGGTCAAAACACATGGCTGCTTCCATGGGACGCGCCGTATTGAAGTGGTGATAGCCCAGCAACAACGTTGCGCGGTATCCGGCGTCGGTATGAAAGTACTGTCGACTCACTTCGGCCAACCGCTGGAAGTTGTTTTTCGTTAGCGCGGCCTGAAGTTGCTGATTCGCTTCGGCACCGTACTGCAGTTCGTACAACTGCCTGGCTTGTTTGGGTAGACTCCCAATCAGATCGACTGCCTTGGTGCGAATGCTTTCGTGATAGGCGTCCTGTCCTGCGGCACCCACAAAGAAATCCTCTCGCAGCGCCGTTTCATCGGAAATCTTACCAGTGGCCAATGCACGAAGTTTTTCAATCGCGCTACTGTATTGCTGGGCTTCAATATCTTCTTCCGCGTCTCGCAACAACTGCTGATATTCACGCGGTGCCAGCATGATGACACGAGCAGTTGATTGTTGAAACGGAGTGTTAACGATGACTTGCCCCGTGCCCGTGGTGTAACACACGGCACTGAAGCTGAAACCCCATAAGATCCATCGTGGTATCTTCATATTCCATTGTTCCCATATTGGGGAAAAACCAGCGAAACGGTGACCTGTCGGATGAAAACGACGTGCGGCTTGTTCGGCAGACCACAACCTATGACGGCCACTGAAACTACCTGCTGAATGCCCGCCCTGTCAGACCAATTATATGTAATAGCAAATCGCCGTGAATTATACGCTTTTTGACGCTGATCACCGCGACACATCCCACCGGATTTACTCGAAAACCGCCGCGTGACGGCCCGAATCGGAGCGAAATGGCCGGTCCCAACACCCGATTCGTTCGAAATTCGGCTGTTTTTGCTTAGTTTTGACGGGTTTCACGATATTTCCGGGTTGCATTTTCACGAAAGAGGTCATTTAATCATCGCGTTCCGCAAAAGCGGACGGACGTGAAATATTCGAAGAATCGTAACTACGACCTGACAAGGAGGGTCAACCGAAATGGCAAAAGCACCGACCAAGAAAGCGCCCACGAAGTCCGAGATTATGAATTCGATTGCGGAATCGACCGGAGTTCCCAAGAAGGATGTGGCCGCAGTATTGCAGGGATTGGAAACTGAAATCCAGAAAGCGCTTAGCAAAAAAGGGCCTGGCCAATTCGCCATCCCGGGACTTTGCAAGATCGTCATTCAGCGCAAGCCCGCCACGAAGGCGCGCAAAGGCATCAACCCGTTCACCAAAGAAGAGCAGATGTTTGCCGCCAAACCAGCTCGAAATGTCGTCAAGATTCGTCCTCTGAAGAATCTAAAAGACATGGTATCGTAGATCCTTGGGATACCATTTTCCAAGATCAACGGCCTCGTTTTCGAGGCCGTTTTTTTTGCACGAATTCTAGCGAACCGCGTGGCATCTACGAAGCAGAAGATGCCTGGAAATAAGGTCGAAGCAGATGCAGCGTTTCGTCAGAATGCAATTCCAGCTTGCCAAATCCTCGCTCGGCACCCACAGCAACCGCCATGTCTTGATGCTCGGCATAGTTGGTCACCAGCATGCACGGGATGGCGGCGAATCGAGGATCCGACTTGATTCGACGAATCACCTCGATTCCGTCACTGTAGTCTCGATCTAGCTTTCGATTGACCAGCACTAACTGGTACGAATTCGACTCCAAGCAAGCCATCGCGTCGTCGGTCCCGTGGACTTGAACCACTGTAGCGCCAAAAGAAGAAACCAGCAACCTTTTGATAGCAGCATGGTCCGGTCCGCAATTACCAACGTCAAGGACTCTTGTCATTTCGCTATGATTGCTTTGGCGACTTGCTTCAGCCAAGCTGAAGACGAGAAAAATAAAAAGAGTGGTCGGGGGCGGGGTCGAACCGCCGACACACGGATTTTCAGTCCGTTGCTCTACCAACTGAGCTACCCGACCGTCGCGAGATTTCGAATGTTAGGTCCAGATCGCCGCCTTGTCAATTCGGGGTCCCAAAGAGTGGGAAACTATAACGGTTAAATGACTTGCGTCAAATCCGTTTGCTTGACACCACCCTGATCGGCCATTAGTATCAAATTCGGAACAAAATTTGATCAAGAAGTGGCTTTTCTCTCACCCCTCGTCTTCTCGAGCGGTGCGCATTGTCATGTTGTGCGCATACTTGATGCAGATTTTCGTCCATGGAGGTAATAGACCATGAAATTTCGCACACCACAAAATTGGCATTGGGCTATTTCCGTCGTTGCGTTGTCAGCACTGCTCACGACAAACGTAAACGCATTCACCCCAGAAAGTCCTGAAGTCCGTGAAATGCTGGACAAAGCGGTAAAATTCCTGGGAGAAAGTGACAACGAAAAACGACTCGGCGGTGTCTCGATCATTGGGCTTGGACTTGTCAAAGGTGACGCGCCCAAGAATCATCCTAAAATCTTGCGAGCGGTCGAAGCTTGCAAGAAGGCGACAAAAGACCTGAAGGAACGCCCCAACGCCGACATCATGTACGACCTGGGCGTTTCCATTATTTTTCTTTGCGAATTGGATCCCGAAGCCTACGCGGAAGAAATCAAGACGCTGACGAGCTATCTTTACGAATGGCAAAAGGAATTCGGCGGTTGGGGTTACCTAGCCGGCAGCCATGTCGATACCGGTGACACGTCGATGACCCAATACGCGGTCCTGGCCAACTGGATGGTGGTTCGCACAGGCGTTATGTCGACAAACGAAGAATCAGTCGTCAATGTGCTGAATTGGTTGATTCGCACCCAAGACGTCGGAGGTGGCTGGGGTTACCAGGGCGTTGATCCAGGGACTTTCCAACGTGCAAGCCAGCATTTGGTTTCGCACTCGCTGACCGCAGCCGGATGTGGCAGCGTCTATATGTGTGCCGATCTATTGCGACTCACTCGTGGATCACAGCAAGGGATCCAATCTGATGATGGATTACCGCTGGCATTTCGCGAAGTCAAAGAACAGACCGATTCGAAAATCGAAAAGCCGTTGACGGACCAGATTAAGGACGAATACCTTCGCCGAGCGATGGATGGCGGAGCCAACTGGCTGCAGTCGAATTATTCTCTTCGTCCGCCCGAATGGCAGCTCTACTATCTGTACGCACTGGAACGATTCCACAGTTTCAAAGAATTGGCCGAAGGACGCATGGAGAAGAGTCCCAAATGGTACAACGACGGTGTCGACGTTCTGCGTCAGATGCAGAAAGACGACGGAAGCTGGGACACCAACGAATATAGTCCTCAAATTGACACGTGCTTTGCCATCTTCTTTTTAACGCGAGGCACCCAAAAGACCATCGCCAAGGCCGAAGGCTTTGACGGACGACTCCGCGGCGGTAAAGGGCTACCCACAAATCTGGCCGATGCGACCGTCGGCGAAGATGGACGAATCGTCAAATCTCCGTTTCAAGGCAAGGCAGAAAGCTTGCTTTCGCTGCTTGAGGCAAATGCCAACGAGGACTTTGACGCGCTTTCGCAAGACATCGAAGTCACGTTGAGCGACGATCCTGAGAAGCGAGAAACGGAGCTGGTTCGGCTCCGTCGACTGGTGGCCGACGAGAACTTCAACGTTCGTTTTGCGGCCATCAAAGCTCTGGAAAAGACGAGAAGTTTGGACAACGTTCCGGTGTATATTTATGGGCTGGGGGACCCGGATCGACGAGTCGTCGTGAGATCTCGCGACGCACTGAGGTCGCTGAGTCGCAAGTTTGACGGTTTTGGATTGTCTGACAATCCGTCGGAAGGCGAAAAACTGGACGCCATTGAAAAGTGGAAGGACTGGTACCTGACCATTCGTCCTGACGCGCAGTTTTTAAATTAGTCAAGCGAGCCGAATCCATATGCCTCAGAAGCCTCGACCTGCCGACTACAACAAACCGCCGGAACTGCTGCGCACATCGGCATATGATCAAGTTTCCAGTTTGTTGATTTCGTTGCTGATACTAGTTGGAACCGCCGTCGCCATGTTGGTGGTAATTTTCATCACAGGCCGAGTATTCCGGATGCCGGCGCCGCCCATGATGCTTTTGGTAGAGGAAGAATCGGGAACCCAAAACCCGCCCGGTACGGCGCAGGACATCAACGAACCGGGGATTGAAGAATTAGAAGACCTGGCAGAACCGGACGTAAAAGACACGCTGGCCGCCGTAACCGACGCCGTTTCGACTGTGGCTGCCAGTTTGGACGCGGTGGAAGGCGTTGTGGCCACTCGTGGCAAAGGCATGGGAGATAATCGGAAGCGAGGCAACGGAGAAGACGTAATTCCTCGTTGGGAACGTTGGGAAATACGCTACACGTCAACTACGCTGGAAGCATACGCCAAACAATTGGAATTTTTCCAGATCGAACTCGGCGCGATCAGTCCGGCTCGTGCTGCGATCGAATACGCCACGTTTCGAAACGGCGTACCAACCAAACGCCCTGCCGACCCCAATGTCGAAGAAGATCGACTGTATTTCAGTTGGCAGGGTCGAGCCAGCAAGTTTAAAGATCAAGACATGACATTATTGCGGCAAGCCGGCATCAATACGGCAGGAGCCATTATCTGCCAGTTCTATTCAAAGGAACTGGAAAACGTACTGGCGAATGTAGAACTGAACAAACGAGGTGATCGGCCGCTGAAGGACATCAAGAAGACCATTTTCGGCATTCAGCCCGGCGGAAGTGGCTTTGAATTTGTGGTGGTAGACATCCGCTGGCGGTAAGAGTTTTAGTGGGACAGAGAACTGGGTCGCCTGACCCGATGACGTAGCACTTTGGGAAGGGTGTGTTGTATCAATGAGTTTACTTCAATCTAGTTTTTTGGTGGCCCAAGCGTTCGACTCCAGTGCGCTAATGGGTTACCTGGCCAACCTGATTTATTTTGTCCTGGCCGCCATCGCGCTGTGGGGCGCCTTCTGCGTTGTTTTGGTATGGAATCGCGTTGCCAGGCAGCGTTTCAAAAACGAAGACCAGCAGAACGAGTTTTTGAACGAAGTGGAAACGGCACTGGCCAACAAAGATTTTGATGGAGCGAATTCGGCCTGCGAAGGGGATCCTCGAGCGTTGCCGCAGCTGACTTCCGTGGCGTTGCAAAACCGTGCCATCGGTCATAACAAGATCAAACACTTGGTCATGGATAGATTTCAACGAGATGTCGTTTCGGACATCGAACAATGGCTTAGCTGGGTCAACACAGTTATCAAAAGCGCTCCAATGGTCGGGCTGTTTGGAACGGTTTTGGGCATGATGGGTGCGTTTGGAAAGCTGGCCGTACCCGGTGCCAATCCCAGTCCTGACGTTTTGGCAAAAGACATTAGCGTTGCGTTGGTTACCACCGCCAGTGGTTTGGCGATTGCCATTCCCTTGGTACTGCTGACCGCATCCATCAACATTCGTATCCGCAAGATGGAAGACTTGGTCGTATCGGGTGTAGGACGAGTCTTGGATGCGTTGCGAGAAGCTATTTCGTAGCGAGTGTTTTCAGCCCCCGTCTGTGCTTCGAGCAAGAATACGATGACGCCAGAACGAATCGAACATATTGTCGACATTGAAGACGACGAACCGTTGCTCCCGCCGCGCGAATTCGACGATTCGGAAATGGACATCACGCCCATGATCGACATCACCTTCCTGCTGTTGATCTTCTTTATTGTCGCGGCCCGTATGGACAAAGACACGCCCGTCGAATTGCCCAAGGCCAAACACGGGACCAATGTGGTTGTCAAGAGTTCAGCCATTATCACGCTGGCGGCGGGGCCCGACAATAAAGCGGAAATCTACAAAGGGGACGGAAAATCGGCTGATAAGAAAATTGCGGCGACTGCCCCCGAAGACGAAGAGCAAGAAATCATCAATTACCTGATGGATGAATTCACCGCAGGAAAATCGGAGGTATTGATCAAGGCAGAGAAGAACGTCAAACACGGCGACGTTTCTCGAGTCTCCAAGGCCGTCGGTAAAGCGCAAAAGGAAGGGGCGAACGTCTTGTACGTTGGCGTGATCGAACAGAAATGAGCGACAATGAATTCGTCCGCTTCCATTGCCCGGTTTGCGACGGTCGCTTGGCTACCAAGTTGGCCAATGTCGACTTGCGAGTCCAATGTCCGGAGTGCATCAGTTCGCTGATTGTGCCCGAACCGCTAGACCAAGCAGATGGCAACACCGTGTTGTACGCCGATGAAGCTCCGCTGAACATCCGTTCGGACAAAGGATCCAACGAAGCGGAAATGGACATGACTCCCATGGTGGACGTTACCTTTTTGCTATTGATTTTCTTCATGGTGACGGCCGCTTTCACCATGCAGAAATCGTTTCAGGTTCCTACGCCACAGGACAATCGACCTAGCGAGAATGTGATCGATAAACCCGAAGAAGAAGGTGTGATTCGAGTTCGCGTGGACGAATTCAGTTCGTTTCACGTGTTTGCAACCGGTTGGGACGAAGAAGTAGAAGCGCCCAGCGAACAAGAGCTTCGCCGTAAACTTCGCGAAGCCAAAGAAGGAGATGGCCAAGGGAATGTCCCCAACACGTTGATTGTGGAGGCGCATGTTGACGCGAATCACGAAAAAGTCATTTTGGCGATGGACCTGGGAACCGAATTTGAAATGGAAAACGTCAAGCTGCAAACGATCGAAGGCGACTACTAACGTAGCGGCACTTTTTTATCGCGGAACTGAAGGGAAGACAGAGCAGAGATGAGTGCACAGGATTTTGTCAAGCAACTGCAAGCCAATGGCGTCCTTAGCAGCGACGTGGCAGCCAAAGTGCTAAAGCAAGTGGCGCAGTCCGAAAAAAAAGTCGACGCTCAGAAGATCGCCAAGCTGCTGATCAAGGCGGGCCGTATTGATGAAGCCCAAGCCAAGAAAGCACTCGCACAACTGGCGGCCGCCAATGCGCCCGACGCCGTCGAAGTCCTGGACGATGTGGTCGAACCGGTGTCGGTAGAAACGTTGGACGGTGGCTTCGAACCGATGGATGCTGACAACAATGCCGATGTCCACGGCGATTCCGTTTTGGCCGAAGAAACCGCCGCACCGTCGCAGAAATCTTCCTCCAAATTCAAAAAGAAACGGTATGCGACCAACCGATGGGATTCGCCATTGATGCTGGTTGGTGGCGGTGGGCTCCTGTTTTTACTAATGATCGGAGGGTTCATCTATTTGTTCCTGACCAAAGGCAGCGCTGACGACGCCTTTCGAGAAGCGGAACAACTTTATCGAGACGAAAGCTACGGCCAAGCCATTCAACAGTTTGAACGGTTTCAGGCTGACTTTAAGAACGACGAAAAAATCAGCTCGGCCGCTGTCTATGTTGGTATGGCCAAAATCTGGTCCGAAGTGGAACGCAAGAACTGGGAAAAATCTCTGGAAGTTGCTCGGCAGCAACTGCCCGAACTGCTGAATCAAGAAGCCTTCGCGCAAGCCAGGCCAGAACTACAAACGCTGCTGCCAGACATCATGGACGGCTTTGCAGAAAAAGCACTTAACGCCGATTCGATGGAGCAGAAACAGTCCTTTGTGGACATGGCCGCCGAAGCCTTCCAAGAAGTCAACAACACCGCCTATTTGGCTCCTTCTTTTCGCAAAGCCGCACAAGCCAGGATTGACGAGATTCAAGGCAAGATTGCCATCGCGGAACGCGATATTAACCGTGACAAGGAATTGGCACTACGGCTAGACGAAATCAATCAAGCCTTAGCCCAGAATGATACTCGGCAAGCGTACTCCATCCGCAAGGATTTGCTGCGAAAATATCCGAAGCTCGGCACAAACGATCAGCTCAAAGCAATCGTAGCAAACATCACGGCGAAGGAACGTGAGCGAGTGCAGGTGATGAGTGATCCGCCCGCGGCGACCACACAAGACATCCAAACGAATTCGGAATTTTCCGTAGCATTGGCCTCGGTTCGCGGCGAATCGTTGGCAGCCAACGCGCAAGACGTATTGTTTATTCGCGCACTAGGCGCGGTATACGGCGTCAAAGCTGATTCCGGTGAAGTCCTGTGGCGCCGGTTTGTCGGTACGGAAACAACCGTGGATCCAATGCGAATTCGCAAAGACGCCGGTAGTGACGCGATCATCGTCGACACGCGCCGCAACGAGTTGGTTCGACTTGCCGCAGCCACCGGAAAGGTTATCTGGCGCCTTCCCTGTCCCGGCAAACCGCTAGCGCCTTCGGTTGTTGGCAATCAGGTTTACCTCACTTGCTCTGGGCCGGACGAAAGCGGTTCCGTATTGACCATTGACGTCAATTCCGGTGCCGTGACGCAGGGCGCTACGTTTGCCATGAATCTGAGTTCTGGCATTGGAGCTCAATCGGACAGTGCCGTCGCGTACCAAGTGGGAAATCATTCCAGCGTTTATCAACTGGATCGAGATTCCTTTTCCTGTACGGACGTGATTTACCTGGGGCACGCTGCTGGTACGGTGGTTGTGCCGCCCGTCATGATTCTGGGGCATGTCTTGATTGCGGAAAATCCCGGCCCTGGATTCTCTGTATTGCACTTGCTAGGCCCTGATCCAGAAAATGAAGGTCAACTCAAAGAGATCATCGATCCAATTCGACTAAGTGGTCAAGTTACGGTGCCGATGACGGTGTTTGGTCGTCGAGCGATGGTGGCGACCAGCGGAGGTGGCATCGACGTCTTTGAACTCGATCCGAACCAAGCGGCTGAACCGTTTCGCCGAGTCGTGGAATCGGTCATTGCAGCCAACAGTGCTGGTATTATTAGCTATCCCTATTTCGAAGATGGCCGCTTGTGGGTGGGTGACACGCAGTTGACGCGTTATGACCTGCAGGCTTCGCGAGGAAAACTGCTGCGAAGATGGATCAAATTCAAAGGAGATCGGTTTGCTGGTTCGCTACACCGCACCGGCGATGCCATTGTTGGCTTGCGACAAGTTTCCGGCAAAGCAGGCCTGACTTTGGCGGCTTTTCGCATTGACGACCGAGACGAGCGGTTGGACGGCGAACCAGTTTGGACTACCGAATTGGCCACGCATCCAGCGGGTGACATCTTTATCCACGCCAAGAAAATCAATGTAGTGTCTGCATCGGGCGACTTGTTTTCGCTCGGAGGCAGCGAACTAAAATCCGGCGTGGTCAACAAGCCGGTACAAAGTGTCCCGACCGCTACGCCACTGAACTTGATCCAAATGCTGGAATGGTCGGATGGCAACCGAGCCTTCTTTGCGGATCCCACTGGAGATAGTTTCGTGCGGTTTGATGCGGCGCAAAGTCGCCTTTCGCCCGTCATGTTGCAAACGGATGGAGACGCAGCGTCCTCCCGCCCCGTTCCGTTTGGAAATGGCATTTTGTACACCGGTCAGTCCGGCGCCGTCTATTTGCTGAATCCGCAAACCGGCGGCTCTTTGGTTCATGCCTTCCAACCGACTGTCAGCGTTGGCAGCAGCATCCAATGGCCGCGACCGGCTATCCAGCAAGATGCGGCCATTTTAAGTGACGGCCAAAAGAGATTGCTGAAACTGCAAGTGGTGAATCAACCGCAACCGCATTTGGACGCGGCCCTGCAGAGCGACACCGAACTTCAGCCCATTGCACCGCTGGCCGTTGCGGGTGAACGTGTTTATACCGTGCAACGCGATGTTGGCGCAGATTCCGTGGTGGCAATTCAAACGAGTGATTTGCAACCAATCAACGAAACATGGGACCTGAATGGTCGCATTTCCTACGGTCCTGTTTCGGTCGCTGGCAAATTGGCCTTGCTTAGCACCGATGCTGGCGAACTGGCGGCCTATGGCGGCAATGGTCCTTTGTGGAAAATCGATTTTCCTCACGGCGACTTGGCTGGCGATCCTGCGGTTTCCGGATCGGATTTGCTAGTTTGCACTGTCCAAGGCAAAGTGGTTCGAATTGCTGCTGCCACCGGGCAAGAACTGGGAATGGTGGACATTGGCGAACCGCTGGATTCGGGCGTCGTGTTATTCGGAAGTCGCATTGTCGTGGTGGGTGGCGATGGAACCATCCACGTCGCGGCGGCCCCGTAGGTTCGAATAAAGTAAATGCGTAGATTGGCAAAGTAGCATGCAGCGGTTTCAGAAATTCGTATTGCTTGTAGCGTTTTTGTTCGGAGTTGGTGTGCTGCCAACCGCCGAATCTAGCGCGCAGTTGTACGAACAAGAACCTCACGATCTGATCACGCTAAACGCGGCCAACAACAACCAAGTCTACAAAGTCGCTCCGCTAACCGAATTTAATCCACGAGTTACTCCGCGAACATTGCCCGATCGAGGTTCCTTCCGAGTCCGTTTGCTGGCCGAACCCGACAAAGAGTTTGACGTTTCCTGGAGCGCCGTCGAGAAGATTGAGTTGTTTGAAGACCGGATTTTGCAAGAAGCGATCGAACAATTCAAACAGCGGAAATTCGACACGACGTTTGAATATCTTTCGTACCTGAACCGTAACTACCCTAGAACACGTGGCCTAGACTCGGTCATGGAACAGTTCCTGTTCACGGAAGCGTCGACACTGTATTCGCAGAAAGAATTCGAACGCGCGTGGTTTTTGTTGGACGAATTGTATCAACGAGCACCCGATCGCAATGGTGTGTCGACGGCGCTGGGCAAAGTCTTGAACCAAATCTTTGTATCTCATTTGAGAAACGAAAACTATCCAGCCGCTCGTCGCATCTACCAAGTCGCCG
>JAGQOZ010000338.1 GCA_020426955.1 Planctomycetales bacterium | reverse complement strand
TCGTAGTGCACAAGGCAACGAGTCCTGCAAAATCGTAGTGGACAAGGCAATGAGTCCCACAAAACCGTAGTGGACAAGGCAACGAGTCCCACAAAATCGTAGTGGACAAGGCAACGAGTCCCACAAAATCGTAGTGGACAAGGCAACGAGTCCTACCGAGCAACACGCCGCATTCGCAAAGACGTAACGCGCACACGCCCTTTCGATCGTGATGAATACATGCTGTGGATTGACATCATTGTCTGGGTTGTCTTGCTGATTCCGGCGCTGATGGTTTCGCTGTATTACGGCCTATTCGTTACTTTACGGCAGCTGGGGCGAAGTTACCGAGTGTCGGATCGAGCGGTCGCGTCGCACAGATTTGTCATCGTCATTCCTGCTCACAATGAACAAACTACTCTGCCGCGAACCTTGCATTCTTGCCAAACCGTCGACTATCCACAGAACTTGCTTCGCGTTTTGGTTGTTGCCGACAACTGTGCGGACAACACGGTTCGTATCGCCACCGACATGGGCTTTGACGTTTTGCAGCGTCATGATCCGCAACACGCGGGCAAGGGGTTTGCGTTACAAGCGGCGTTTGACCAACTGTTATATCGCACTGAATTTGTTTGGGACGTGGTGTTGGTCTTGGATGCTGATTGCCCGTTGGAATTGGACACGCTGCGCAAGTTAGACTCGGCGCTGGCAGACGGTCATGACGTGCTGCAGGCCAATCATCGAGTGACCAATGCGGATGCCAGTCCAATTGCGTATGCAGCCAGTGTCGGACGCGTTTTGGAATACGATCTGTTCTTTGCGCCCAAAACAACTTGGCGTTTGGCGGTCTTGTTAGTCGGCACTGGCATGGTTTTGCGACGAACCGTTTTGGAACGCATTCCATGGAACGCCCAAGGAATTGTGGAAGATACCGAATACACCATCGAACTAGCCCAGCACCGAATTCCGGTCCGGTTTGTAGCCAATTCGTACATACAGTGGACCAGTGCGGAAACGGTCGAAGAACTGCGAGTCCAACGCACTCGCTGGGCCGATGGTAATCTCCGCTTAAGTCGCATACAGGCACTGCGTTTGCTTGGCTCAGGTTTGCGGCAGGGCAATTTATTGCTGGCGGACTTGGGCGTCACACTGCTGTTGCTGAGTCGTCCGTTGGTACTGTTGCACGCTGGCCTGGCCGTTGTGGCCGCCATGTTTTGCAGCGTCAACCAAATCGCAACATGGCCCAGCATGTTATTGGCCGCCATCGTGATAATGGCTCTGCAAGCTCGATATCTGTGGTGCGGCATCGCCATGCTGGGGCTGAATCGCAAACGTATGACACACTTACTGGCAGCACCGCTTGTGGTCCTGCGCTTGACCGTGGTCGCCATCAAAGGCCTGATTGCCAAGCCAGAATCGAAATGGAACCGGACACCTCGCCGCGAAAGATAAAGGCCATGAGAATACAACTTGTTGCCGCTAGATCGCTTAGAAAGATCACGACGTGAACTCAGCCACAGACCAACAAATTCAAACGGAAAACAGCTCGGAGCCAATCCGAGTGCTAGTGTTGCGCGCGGTGGACGGTGCCGGAGGTGGAGCGGATCAGATAATTTTGCGGAATGCCGTGCATGTGTCGCCTCAGATTCAGATGCGACTATGCTTCTTGCGACATCAAGATGATGCCGAATTCGATTTTGATGTGCGAGCGAACAAATTGGGTTTGGACTATACGGAAATATTGCATCGCGGGCCGTTTGATCTGCAAGTGCTGAGCAAACTGGCGGACGTGATCCAGACCTTTCAGCCGCAGGTAGTGCATTCGCACGAATACAAAGTCAACTATCTGAATTGGCGGTTGAGTCAACGACTGCAATTCGCCACGCTGGCGACGTCGCACGGCTGGACCGGAGAATCGATTCGCGAACGCTATTTCTACTACCCCGCCGACAAATGGATCCTTAGATCGTTTGATCATGTCTTGGCAGTGTCGGACCAGATTCGAAACGAATTGCGACGGTGGCAAGTTGCCCCTGACAAAGTGGATGTCATTTTGAACGCGATTGATCCGCAGGAATATGTCGCCAGCCAATCGGTTCGCACCAAGATGCGAACGCAGTTGAACGTGGACGACGACACGATCTTGCTGGGCGCCGTCGGTCGCTTGGAGCGACAGAAACGCTTTGACATCTTAATTGACACGTTCGCACAGCATTTGTCCAACCGGCCGAATCTGCGTTTGATGATCGCGGGCGAAGGAAGCTTGAAAGCCAAGCTGCAACAACAAATTGTACGGCTGGGACTGACAAACCGTTGTCAGTTACTGGGGCACCGCAGTGACATCCGCGATCTGTATCAGGCGTTCGACGTATTGGTGCAGTCGTCTGACTATGAAGGCACGCCGACGGTCGTTGTGGAAGCAATGGCGTTGCAAGTTCCCGTCGTTGCGACCGACGCGGGCGGGACCGCTCAGCTGCTGCAGCACAAGATGCAGGGCTTGATTGTGCCCAAACGCGATCCGGTGGCGCTGGCCGACGCGATTCGACAAACGATAGACCAGCCCGAGATCACGCAACGCCGCATCCAGGCCGCTCGAACGCATGTCCAACAGCATTTAACGTACGCCGTTCGCACTCAACAGTTGGAAGCGGTGTATCGAAGGTTGGCGGCGCGAAAAAGCGAGTGAAAATCTGTTACTCATGGCCGAATTCGTGACGCTTCGCACCGGCCATTTCTTGCCGTATAATCGAACGTCCGAATTTGGTTCGGATCCCACCGGCGAATTTTTGTCGCCAACCCAGACTAGACAACACCACTTCATGTGGATTGCTTTGTTCTTAGTCTCGCCTTGAGGCGGAAGCACTTGTTTACCGGGTCTGTTCCGCCTCAAGGCGGGACTACGAACCGAACGGGCGTTGTCCACGATTGGTCCTACTCACATTTTTTGCAAGCGGAAGGTCTATTGATGAGACGATTAACGGTTACGCTGTTGACCCTTGGGATGTTGTTTGCATTGCGAACTGGCGGCACGCTGTATGCGCAAGACGTTAGTGCCGACGTGATTGCGAAGATTTCAGACGCGTTGCCGGACAAAACGTATGCCGATCCGCAGAAGGACCGACACGTGCTGATCTATTCCAAAACGCTAGGGTTTCGACACGGTTCGATTCCCACCGGCGCCAAAGCGTTTCAAATGATGGGCGAAAAGACTCGCGCGTTCACGGCGGTGCACAGTGAAGACCCGGCGATGTTCGATCAAGACAAACTAGATCAATTCGACGCGATCGTCATGCTAAACGTCACGGGTGATTGTCTGGCGCCGAAGAATGGCGAATTGTCCGACGAAGAAAAGGCGACGCTGGAAACGCGAAAAGCCAATTTGGAAAGCTTCGTGAAATCGGGAAAAGGAATTCTAGGAGTGCATTCGGCCACGGACGCGTTTTACAGTTGGAAAACGTATGGCGACATGATGGGCGGTTGGTTCACAGGGCATCCTTGGCACACCGACGTGCCGCTAAAAATTGATGCTCCAAATCATCCACTTACTCAAATGTTTGATGCCGAAAATGGTTTTGACATCAAAGATGAAATCTACCAGTTTGCTCCTCGAGGTCAGGCGTCTTTTGATGGCTACCAGCCTTACAATCGAGACAAATTGAAGGTGTTGCTGAGTTTGAATACAGCTAAGTTTGATGTTTCGGCCGGAGCGAGAAACGATGCAGACTATGCCATTAGTTGGTGCCGAGAATTTGGTGATGGCCGAGTCTTCTATTCCGTGTTAGGTCACAATGATTTTATCTTTTTCAATCCGACGGTGTTGAAGCATTATTTGGCTGGTATGCAGTATGTCTTGGGTGATTTAAAAGCAGACGCGTCGCCCAGCGGAACAGCTCCAGAAGCCAAGTCGGCCAAGACCAAAGTCATTGAACCGTTCAATGGCAAGAATCTGGAAGGCTGGAAACTGAAACACGCGGCGGGAAGTAATTGGGCGGTAGGCACTGCCAAGATGAATGCCGATCGCAAGAAGGAACTGGACTTTGAACGAGGCGAAGGAGAATTGGTGAATCGCGCCGGTCAGGGAGTCGATATCTTCACCGCTGAAGCATTTGGCGATTGCGTGATCGAATTAGAACTGATGTTACCAGAAGGTTCGAACTCAGGCATTTACGTCCAAGGGAATTACGAAATCCAGGTCTTTGACAGCTGGGGCAAAGAAAAGATGGAGCCAGTGGATATCGGCAGTATTTACGGAGCGTCGGCGGCGTTGACCAATTCGTGCAAAGCGCCCGGCGAATGGCAATCGTTTTACATTGATTTCACAGCAGCCAAGTTTGACGGTGACCAGAAAGTCTCCAACGCCAAGTTCAATGAAGTTCGACTGAACGGCGTGGTCGTTCAAAAGGATGTGGAAGCAGCCGGTCCCACTCCAGGCAACCTGGGTCAACCGGAAGGCTACGGCCCCTTAATGTTTCAAGGCGACCACGGCCCCGTGGCGTATCGTAATATTCGTATCACCGTAGCCGACGAATAACGCCAACACCAATTAGTTGATCAGTTCGTATTTTAGTTCGTAGTACTGCCTTCAGGCGGCAATGATATCTGAAGGTCGAGTTCGCCCAAAGGCCATGTCCGGTTCAGGGGCGGTACTACGAACGACAACCTGTCTGGAAACAGGGTCCAGACCGCTGTTCACTTGAATGACAAAGGAAAAAACATGCGAAGACGAGAATTCCTGGCGGCCGGAACCACCTTGGCCGCTGTGAGTGCGGCAGCGATTCAGACTCCAAACACGCAGGCAGCCGACGATTCGACCAAAGCGCTGGAGGCTGTTCCAAGGCCGGGAGCGACTCCCAATACGCCGTTCGCCGTCAATGTAGAAATGTGGTTCCAAAAGCAGCGTTCGTTCTTGGAAAAGATTGAAGCTGCATCGGAGCTTGGTTTTCCTGCCATTGAATTTTGGCCGTACGAAAACAAACCGATAGCGGAAGCCGCCGCGTTGCTGAAACAGAAAAACATGGCCGTATCTCAATTCACTGCGTGGGGCTTTGGCACCGAATTGAACAATCCTAATTCCGACCATCAAAAATTCATCAAGAAGATTGAAGAAAGCTGTGACATTGCCGATCAGTTGGACTGTGATCTGTTCACCGTGGTCATTGGCAACAACATCAAAGGCGTTTCCAAACAAGAAATGCACAACGCGGCGATTGCCGGTTTAAAGTTGGTGGCGGCGCGATGCGAAGAACGCAAGAAGACCATCATTATCGAACCCATGAATCCCAGAAATCATCCCGGCCACTGTTTGTATGGCGGGCAGGATGCCATTGCCATTTGCCAGGCGGTGGGTTCGCCCAGCGTCAAAATCAACTGGGACCTTTATCACATGCAAATTGTGGATGGTGACTTGTGCATGAAGATGAAAGAAGGCATGGACTACATTGGCTACTTGCAACTGGCCGATAATCCAGGGCGGCATGAACCCGGGACAGGTGAAATCAACTACACTCGAGTCTTCCAAGAAATCAAATCGCTCAACTATTCAGGCTACGTCGGCCTGGAATGCACGCCTGCAGTTGACGATTTGACGGCCGCCAGAAGAATCTATCAAGCCGATTCGTTTTAATTACTAGTCGGTGCGAAGCAGACGTGGTTCCGACCGGGATGAAGGTGATTGCGATGGATTCGATTCGTGCTTTGGTTCGTTTGCTGTTTATGCGAATAGAAATTCCGGTCTGGCTGGCGATTTTCTTGCTGCAGCCCGCGTCCCTTTCGATGGGCGCGTCCGAACGCTTTGAACAGCCGCTGAATTCCCAAAAACCGGTGGTGATCCGTTTTGAAGAAGAAATCGGTTCGCTAAGCGAGCAGTATTTGTATCGCAAGCTAGACGCGGCGGCGGAGGCTAACGCGGACCTGATCATTCTGGAAATTGATAGTCCCGGCGGCCGATTGGATTGCATGGAACGAATGATCCAACGTATCCAAGATTCACCGGTACCCGTGGTTGCGTATGTTCCTCGGCAAGCACTTAGCGCCGCGGCCATTATGTCCTTGGCGTGTGACGAAATTGTGATGAGCGGGAAAGCGGTCTTCGGTGATGCCGGTCCCATTTTTTTGGACGAAGGCTTCATGTTCCAACATGCTTCGGAAAAAATCCGCACCGATCTAGCTCGAAAAGTCCGAGATTTCGCCGCCTACAGCCACCGCCCGCCGGCGCTGGCAGAAGCGATGGTGGATATGAACCTGATTGTTTACAAAGTGCAGAATACTCGTACCAATGAAACCACTTACATGTCTGATTCCGAAATAGAATCCAGTGACAATCCGGCGGAGTGGGAGAAACTGCAACCCGTTCATGAATCACGAGAAGATCATTTTCTGGAAGTGAATGGAATTCGAGCGGTCGAATTGGGTTTGGCTGACGCAAACGCACTGAATCGCCAAGACATGTTGGCTCGTTTTGGTTTTCAAGGTGAACCGCAAGTGCTGGAGCGAACCGGAGTCGACACGGCTGTATTGATTCTGAACAATCCGTTCATGACAGGGTTCTTGTTTGTTTTGGGATTGATCGCACTTTATGTCGAATTGGCGTCACCGGGAATTGGCGTTGGTGGCTTGGTTTCTATTTTGTGTTTTGGACTGTTCTTCTGGAGTCGCTTTCTGGGTGGCACTGCCGAATGGCTGGAAGTCATTTTGTTTGTGTCTGGTTTAGCGCTGATTGGCGTCGAGATTTTTGTGATTCCCGGATTTGGATTCTGGGGATTGACCGGGCTGTTGTTGATGGGCACCGGTCTGGTGCTGGCCGGACAAGATTTTGTCTTTCCGCAAACGGATCAACAATGGAATTCCGTCGGTCGGTCACTGGGCGTTCTGTCTGTTGCCGGTGTTTGCGTGATGGCCGGAGCCTGGGCATTGACCACGTACTTCGGC
>JAGQOZ010000337.1 GCA_020426955.1 Planctomycetales bacterium | reverse complement strand
TGGCCGGCGCAGAATGGTATGACAGCGGTATTGGTTTCGCCGTGCCGGTCGATCGACTGTTGCAGCGATTAGACCAGTTGCAAAGCGGAACCGATCTGGCGTCGGGCCTGATGGGAGTGAGCCTCAAGAGCAGCGATCTGATTGGACCGCCGCCGGAAATTGTGAATGTGTTGGCTCGCTCGCCTGCAGACCAAGCCGGACTGGAGCCTGGTGACGTGATTATTCGCGCCAATCAGGTACACGTCCAGAATTACGCTCAACTCAAGCACATTGTCGAACCATTGTACGCCGGCGACAACCTGGAATTGACGGTTCGCCGCAATGATGAAGAATTGACCGTGCGGCTGGAATTGACTGAGAGGCTAGAACCGTTCGCGCACGGATTCTTGGGCATTCTTCCTAGCGAGCAAACAGCAGAAGCAACGGCCAAAGAAGCAGCCAAAGCCGATTCGCTTGATATCGAAGCCAATGCGTCCGGCAAGGCGGAAGCGTCCACTGAAACAGAAACGCTTGGCGTAGGAATCCGTTTTGTCTATCCAGACAGTCCGCTGGCCAACGCTGTGCAACTGGGTGATCGAATTGTAAGAATTGCCGATCAAGCTGTCCGTACTGCTGACCAATGCCAAGACGTGATCAACCGTTTTGCCGCTGGTGATACTGTCGAAGTGGAATGGATCCGATCCGGCCAAACGCAATCCGTTTCGGTCAATCTAGCGTCACTTCCAGAATCTGTTCCGTCCGAAGTACCTCTGCGAATTTCGACCGTGGCGGCGGACGCAAATCAAGATCAGTCCAGCGTTACGGAGATCAAGATTCCGGAAGAAGCAGCTGAGTGTCACGTGTTGGTGCCGGCCAGCTATAACGGCGAAACTAAGTTCGGCCTGTTGGTTTGGATTCAACCGCCCGGTCCGGTCGAACCGCATAAGCTTCAGCAGCAATGGCAGGAACTGGCAAATTCGCAACAGTTAATTGTGCTATGTCCACAATCGGCCGCCGAAGAGCGTTGGGAGCCCACAGAAACGGCGTTTATCAAGAAGACTGTCGGTTCGGTTCTGGACGGCTATCAAATTGATGATGATCGAATCGTCGTGGCGGGAACCGATGCGGGTGCCACCATGGCATATCTGTTCGGTTTTGAAAATCGTTCGCTAGTGAAAGGTATCGCCGCCTTAGGAGCGGCCGTGCCGCTGCGACAATCGCCGCCAATGAACGAACCCGCAGATCGTTTGGCGTTTCTGATGGTTTCCGTTTCCAATTCGCCCATCGCGGCGAGAATTGAAACTGACGCTCTGGCCTTGCGAAAGCTGCGGTTTCCTGTGACCGTTCTTACCCAACCCAGCGGCGATACGTGGGACGAAGAACCCAAGAAGTCGCTGGCTCGCTGGATCGATTCGTTAGATCGCTTTTAGTGCAAACCCACCAAATCGATTGGCTCACCCAAGACGGAAATGGAACAAGAACCGTGGCTGCTTCGTTCGACCAGCTTGATGTTCGCCGTTTATTGCTGGGTGCCAGCGGAGCGGTATTGACCGGGATTGGCAGTTTGGCCTGGTTTAGTGAGGCCCATTCCGAAGACACCATCATGATCTACAGCAGCTGCCTGCGGATTGGTCTGTTATTGCTAGCATTATGGCTGGCCTTTCCGCAGGTGACCAAGCTTTCCTTTTGGAAGTTTGCCGTCACCGTCGGACTGCTGCTAGTCCTAGCCGTGCGTCCTCGTTTCCTTTGGACCATGATTCCGGTTGCAGTCAGCCTAACGCCGCTGATGATCTTGATTTGGATGTTTCGAACCGCCAAGAACACCCCGTTACCACCGAGTTCGACAAAGAAAGCAAAGCAACCAACTTCGCACAGAACAGTGGCCCATCAAGACGCCCAAGACATTCCGAATTCCGGATAAAGCGTCAAACCGCCGTCGACAAATCCCTCTGTGCCAACATACGTGAGACAAAACTGGCCGTCCGTTTACCTCGATCTGCGGCGAACTCTTGCAGCGATTTTTTGGTCGAAGCGAAGAAGGAACCACGTAACTAACTGGCTTGCATCATGTGTTGAATTCGTTCGGTCCATGATAAACGCCTAAAGACTCGGGTTCACTGACATAGATTCCTTCTTCCGCTGGAATCCGCCTACAACCGTTTCCACCTCAGAAAGCCCCCAGCTCAGCCATGGAACGAACCGTTCGCCTTGAAAATAACTCGAAATCAAATTCTGCATCAGAAATATTCCGTCCCATTTCTAATGCGAGTTCAAAAAGTTCTCTAGCTCTTTCCACGTCGCGTCGATCTCGCCCAACAAATACGGCCAAATTTACCAAACTGAATGGAAGTGGGTCGATTTCTACTGCTCGATTCAATTCAGAGGAAGCCAATTCAAACTCGTTTTCATCAATGTAGCAGTCGGCGATCATTCTGTGGAAGTAAGATCGCCAACCGTCATCGGGTGCTTCTGTGACACATTGTCGGAACACATCGCGTGCCTTCTCGTATTCGCCGTGGCACCGCAGCTTAACGGCGTGCTTCTCAAGATCTTGAATTGAGGGCGGCATCATAAGCTATTCTCCTCCGAGGTCGAATGGGAGCCGTGGCCAACGCTTCAGGCATCTGGTTAGTTGATCATCTGCCCAATTGTGGCACTGCCGATTTAATGGTTTTCGTGGATACATGGTACCATAAGTGCTGGTTGGCGGTGGTTTTGGGCAGACTGGCGAGGCCTTGAGAATCATCACCGGGGACTCAGGCGTTTTATGAATCATCACCGGGGACTCAGGCGTTTTATGGGTGGTCACGGCTTTTCTAAAAGTGGCGTTTTAGTTGAAAGGGCACGCTGGGTCGAACGAATGGGGAGTCATCTTTTTGCCGAGACGACCGCCGCGAGGACTGTGTGTGCGTTTTACTGTTCCAGCGTGAACTACGCGAATGATGGGAAAACATGAAACCAAATTGTTCTCGACGCACTGCGACCGTCCGGCAATTTCGTCCGCCAAGACCGAACAGAGAACGAAACGCTGAGGCGCCGAGATTCGCAGAGGACTCTTGCGAATCATTCCTTTGCGCAACTCCGCGCTGTGGACAAAGAAACGGACGGCAGGTTGGAATGTGATTCGCAAGATGGAATAACGCTTAAAGCAGAAAACGCACAAAAGAACGCCAGCGAAAGAACGCGGCTCGTTGGTGATTGGTCGTTCCTTCGCCCGGCAGGCGAAGCATCTGTGCCGGTGTGCGTCAGCCACCGCGCGTCGACGGTCGGGTGCCAAAACTGAAAATAGATTTGCCTTTTGGGTTGCGGTTCGCATAAAATATCCGCCAATGCAAGGGGATGCGTACCTGGCCGATCGAAGTGAATTAGGCTCGGCTTAAGTGGTCAAGGCGTATCGTATTTGGGGATCAAATTGCGAGGAAGATTCAAATGCGTCGTACAGGATTGCTGTTCACACTGGTTTGCTCGATTTTTGCCGCTGGTTATGGTGTCGAAAAAACTGATGCCGATTTTCGTGTGATTAAGTTGGTCGAGTCGTCTATTCAACCTGACAACAAACAACGCATTGGTGCGTCCGTTGTCAAACCGAGCATCAATCATCAAGGTGACATTGCGTTTGCGATCAACGGTTCGGATCAAGCGGGTGTCTGGCTGGCATCTGCCGACGGCAAGGTGCAGCGAATCGTGGAAGCGGATGTCAAGCTGCCGACCAACATGGACGGATCTGAAACCGTTTCGGCTAACAAGATTCAGTGGTTAGCGGTGGCTATGAATAGTTCACGGCAGATGATCTTGAGTTCTTACCACGGACTCTATTCCTTCGACCCAAATCTGGGACTGGAGCTGATTGCCGTTCCAAATATGACAATGCCAACGGACTCGACCAAGCGGCTAAAGTTAGCCATGCGAAGTCTGAATATTGATGAGGCTGGAACATGCATCTTCTCGGCACAGGTTTACGCGCAGAAGGAAACAGAAGACGAAGATACGGATCCGATTCAACAACTTTTCCGCAGGCATGACGAAGATGCCGAAGCGTCAGCACTGTATCGAAAGAAAATGGGTGAGCCACTTGAATTGTTGGAAACGAGTACGAATGACCGAAATCAACGAAATTATGAATTTGCGGTAAATCTTCAGGGTGACATGGTCTTTCAGCCAGGGAGTATCGTAAACAAGCCATTGAAACTGCTGATGGACGGATCTCTAGTCCCTATCATGCGGTTTGAAGATCCGATGCAACTAGAGGAACGCCGGACGTGTCTTGTTCGAGGTGTAGGGCGGTTCGGAATCAATAACGAACGCAAGTCCGTCATGACCGCTCGAGTTTTGGATCAATCGAGTGGCAAAATTGTTTCCGCGTATTTCTCGCACCAACCGAACATAGGGTGGAAGAATCTGCTGTGCGAAGGAATGAGTTTTCCAGAGTATGCTGAACCGTCTGTAGAAGGAAACGTTTGGCCGTGCGTAAATCGCCATGGAAACGTGCTATTCGTCCCCCATGCAGTGGGAAGCAAATCGAACCCGACCGTGATTTACATTGATAGTCAGAATGTGCCTCGCGTGATCGCGGCCGCAGGCAAAATTGCGCCTGGGACAACGGATTTCTTCGCTGGAATTTCCAACCGCGGTCGCGAGTCTTTTCAGGAATTATTCGGGAACGGTGTTCGGCCGGAGTTGCTTAACCGAGATTCGCCGTTTTCTGATGGCGTCCTGAATGCGAGAAATCAAATTGCCTTTGTCGGCTCGATCGCTCAGAGTTCCGATTCACGAAAGCTGCGCCTTGGGATCTGGGTATCACAGCCGGACGCGAAGGACCTGAAACCTTTGGTCATGGTCGGACAAGAGTTGGAGGTGGCACCAAACGATGTTCGCACGATTCAATACTTGTCTTTTGCTGGCGAATCTGGAAACGAAGATGGCCGTGCAAGCGGGATGAACGAGCTTGGGCAGATCACATTTGTTGCCGGATTTACCGATCGAAGTGTCGCCGTGGTGCAAAGCAATGTCGTGGCTGGCGAACCATTGCAGGTTGCGAAACGCGACGAATCTTCACAGGCTCCTTTGACCGCGGACGAGGAAGCGGAAGTGGCGAAGTGGGAGAAAGCGGCCGATGTTCAGATCCAAGCGGCACAGAAGCGACTTGAACAGTCCGATATGATCAAGCTCACAAAGTTGGCCAATGATTTAAGGACCGGCTACGCTAGTACAGCCGAAAGGCTTCGTGAACTGTTGAAGGGTTCTACTCAAAGCGATGCGATTGAGCAGTATCATCAGATTCAGACGCAACGAAAAGCATTGACGGACTACAAGAAGATCTGGAATGCGTTAGCGAATCGGCCCTTCTTCGCGCCGAAAGCTCGCAGTAGTGAAGAGGACCGCAAATTTTCGGATGATTCGGTCGCTTTGCTTGCCAAGTACCGAGACCGCGGAAACGTCAAGGATCGAATCGAAGCCAAGTTGAACAAACTGAAGGAATTAGCGGTTCCCGAATTTGAATTTGTCGAAAACAAGAATGACGAACGCTTCCCTTTGGGCTTTGGCAATGACAATAAGACTCTAAAACAGTTTGCTGGCAGTATTGGTCCGGACTTTCCCGAACTAATGTTGCAACAGCAGATGGGGCCAACGGATTTGATTCACTCGCCGCCCAGCGATTTGTTTCGAACGGTTCACGGTTCAATGCAACGCATTGTCCGACTTGAATTCAATTCGAACGGGAAACTTGATTTGAATCGTCGGCATTGGTTAGATGATTCACAGCCGATGGGAGATGTCGAATCACGGAAAAAGGCGGAAGACATGCTAACGGAACGCGGTGTCAGTGAAACAGTCTTGTTCTCCGAACATGACTTGAGAATGCCCAAGCAATTCCGGGATTCGCAACTAGGTTTTAATCAGTCACCTGCGATAAGTCTGTTTACGCAATTGCATTCGGTAATCGGCCGAGGTGGTTCCAGCGCCGGAGGTGGTGGGAACGAGTATCATTATGACTTTCATACGGACACCGTATTCGGTTCGATGCGTGTTTCGGACATATCTTTCATGTGTCGTCTGCAGGATGTGCCAAACCATTGGCAGTTTGAAATTCGCGCTGACAATTCAGGGTTCTTGAAGGTCGAAGTGACGGGGCCTCGTTCCTATTGGATGTTATTGCAATTGGCAGACGGCGGAGTCCGCTGGTTGGAAACCGAAACTGGCGGACGGACGGTGATTCGAAACGCAGCATCTTTTGCCGAATTGTATCGATTAGAAAGTAATTTTGTCGAAACGGAAATTATTGATCGATTGAATTCGATGGGAATCCTGGGACCGGCGACTCGCAATTCAGACAACTTCATCGACCTGCTGACAAAGCGTTTGGAAGGCAGAGAAAGTGGTGTTGCAGACCGAGTTCAAATGTTGGCAAAACAACTGGACTCGGGGCAGTTTGACGTTCGAAATGATGCGTTCCATCAGTTGGCAGCGCGAGCCCACGTGTATGAAGACCAGCTTCAATTAGTTGTTGAACAAAATCTCTCGGTTGAAGCGAAACTACAGATCCGAAAAATCCTGAAATACTGTAACG
Organism: Planctomycetales bacterium; assembly: GCA_020426955.1. GTDB lineage: Bacteria > Planctomycetota > Planctomycetia > Pirellulales > Pirellulaceae > JAGQOZ01. The sequence continues at coordinate 384 of JAGQOZ010000337.1, read as the reverse complement.
AAACCGGCGGCGAACATCGGACCCTGATGGACGCCTTAAAAGTCACGGATTCGCCCGCGCAATTGGTCCATCTCATGAAAAATGCTAAGCCCAGCGTGCAAAGCAAAATTGGGACTCGTCTTGCTGAATTGACTTCGCAAGACTTTGGCGGCGATGCGGATGCGTGGGCAGCCTGGATGAATGAAAGGTCACAATAGGGCATTGGTTCAGGCAGTAACGTCAAACGGAATAGATGTCATACGGAACAGGCCTCTCCGTTTGCGTTCAACGTCTCGGCCGGATTTTGACTTTGGTTCGTACTCACGGCTTTAGCCGGAAATGGAATTGCTGTAGGAATTCACCAACCGTCTATCGGCCACAAAGCATCGAGTCCAACCGCTCAAC
>JAGQOZ010000336.1 GCA_020426955.1 Planctomycetales bacterium | reverse complement strand
CTCATAAAACTGAATCGATCGGACCAGCCAGTCATAATTTGGATTGGATGTTTGACGAATGATGTGAAACGTCCAGTATTCTCATACCACGATAAATCGCTAAAAGTACACGTGAAGAGGCAGTCAGTTGATGTTGCCACAATATCTGGATCTCCATCCGCATCAATGTCCGCCACTTCTATCCATCCGTTTTCAATTGAAACCGGAATCGGCCTTTCCTCAAAACGACCAGCGCCATCGACGTTCTCGTACAATGCTCCGAAACTACAGCCGGAGAAAACGCAGCGGCGGTACGCAAAAACATCCAGGTCGCCATCCACATCCAAATCAACAAGCTTCAGATCCGTAATATCACCCATATTCGAATCGATGCTTTCCTTCTTTCCGCCAAAAACGCCGTGGCCCATTTCGTCTCTTATGAGATACAACGGACTTTCATCCGCGCGAACTGGAAACCTAGTGCCAACGATATCGTTTTTCCCATCTCCATCAATGTCGCCAATGGCAACAACATTGCCTCCCAAATCATCTTGAAGGACAAGCGGAGCTGAAATAAACCCGACAGAAGAGGCAAGTACGCGACGGCTTTCAAGCGATTCCATGTGCAGTCGGTACTTAACTTGAACACGGCTTTCCATTCGCTCGAATGTGTGACCCAACGCAGCCCGATAATGCTTGGTTTGTAATCGCATTTCACTACCTGCACTTTCGCGGTGAGCTTGTTCGTGGAACAACTAGGAATAGTAACAATAAGCCAAGCACCGATATTGTTGGTTCGGGAACGGGCGTCACTTTGCCGTTGGGCAAAGTTTCGAAGCCCGCGTCTTGAAAGGCCAGGACGAGATCACTGGAGTCAAATTCGCCGTTGCCGTCCCAGTCGCCCGTTGCCCACGTCGAGTTGTTCGCAACGGCGTCTTCGTATTGGCCCGCTTCAAAGACTGCCGTCAGGTCAGCGGTATTGAATACTCCGTCCAAATTCGCGTCACCAAAGAACGTTTGGCCAACTGTTTTGACCCAAGCGCGGATATCTTCCGAATCCACGAAGCCATCAAAACTGAAATCGAATTCTTTGCCGCCGGCGTTCATGCGAATTGCATGAAACAGATCGTCAATCGAAGGAGGTTGAGCTGGTGGACTGGCGGAAAGTGTGAAGCGAATCGGTTCGATTTCTGCCAATGGAGCTACGGTCCCGGAGCCGATGGGTGATTCGGATAACACCACATCGTAGCCTCGATCAACCGCGGACCCGACCGTGACATAAAAATCTCGTATCTCTTCCACCGTCGATCCGACTGCTGTTAGGACGTATTCACCAGATTGCAACAGATCTTGAGGAATCCGGAATTGCACAACGCGACGTGCGAAACGAGAATTGCCGCCGATTTGCCCGTCGAAATCGTCAATTACTTCCCCGGTCGAAGCATCAAGTCCAACCGTGCGTCCGTCGGGCGACGTCAGCTGAGCGGCGACGCCATTTCTGGCATTCGTAGAATCAACAGTCACGGATATGGTAAGTTCGCTGTTTGCGTCGCCGCTTGTCGGCTGCAACAGATCCAGTCCATGGTCATCGCCTTTAATGGCGTGATCCAGAAACGCCGTTGCGAACACGTTCATGCGTTCTTGTACTTCGCTGGCAGGCGTATATACCGGATTGCAGCCCAACCAAAAACTGTCAGGTTGAATGGCAGAGCGAGCCTCTTCGTCAGTGGCCCCGGCAGCAATTCCCGCCGCGTAGATTTCGTCACGAATTTGACAGCCGTTCAGACCGAACGACCAATGGTGAACTCGTGTCCCAAATTCGCCTCGTCCAATATCTAGCGCATAGAATTCCGGGCTGGTCACTTGATTACTCATCGTTAGATACGTCGTGTCACCACCACCCAGGTGCAACACCGGTACGTCGACCTGAAAAGACGCGCTTGATCCATCGATCAAAACAATGGCATCGATATCCCGATCGGTCAACGCTAGCGCTGTTGACGTAGTGGGTGCGCCCCACGAATAGCCTCCCAAAACGATCGATTCGTCGTCCACAATTCCGAACAGCGTGTCGTCCGGCGTAGCACCGCGCTCAATCAGTGACGAAACCGATAGCAGCAATTCATCCGCTCGAGGTGTCAACGTATTGGTCGAATGGTACGGTGCCGTCACAATATAACCGTGGCTGGCAAGCGCTTCGCCCAGGTAGCTGAACTGACCTCCCCAGGCACCCCATCCGTGTGAAAGAGCAACAATGGGAAAACGTTCGCCCGAGGGAACCTGCTGGCTATCTGTGACTCCCAGAAACGGTGATTCGAGACCCCATCCACTCCAACGATACGCAGCCGAATTGCCAACCGCGCCGGCCACCGTGGGATACCAAACCGCCGTGCGAAGTTCGATCGCTTCATCTGGGTTCGCATCATACTGATGGAACCCGACGTCGTACGCGCCTTTTTGGGGAATGATTTGAGCGAAAGTGGTTGAAGTAATCGCGCACAACAACACGTGAGAAAGCCTGGTAAGTCGAATCACGGTTCACTCCATTTCTTTGAGTTGAGTTCGTTGATACTCGACGCAGTTAGCGAGTCAATGCGGAAAATTGTAACGTGTTTCGTCGCTGGTTGAAGTTTTTGATGTGCGCCTTTTCGTAGCCCGACACGTAAGTGAGGGGAATTACGACGTTTCCTTGGCCCCTCACTTGCGTTTCGGGCTTTGAAATCCCGCTGAAAAGCACGAATGCGCAACTTCAAAACGGACGCTTCGCGCCACCGCCGATTAATGATTGCGACGGCGTAACCAAAACAACAGTGCTAGTCCGACGATCACAAGCTGATGCGGATTTGGCTCGGGAACCGGAACCACCGTCAAACGCGTGATATGGCCCACGGCGCCAGACGAGAAGGCTTCGGTAGCGTCCGGGTCCGCGGCAAATATCTGCTGCGTAAACTGTGGAGCACCGAAATCGTAATCTAGCAGCAACGGTCCAACGCCGTTTCGAACCGTGAAGTCGGCAAGCAGATGTCCCTTGCTCGGATCGTACAGAAATGGTTCGTCGAGTTCGATACCGTAGTCAAAAACTTTGGGTCCTCCCGCCGGACCTTCGTTGGTACTGTCCAGCACGAAGGCGTGGTCGAACACAATCTTTTCGTCATCTCCCAGATTATCTGCGAACGTCAGGCTGAGATTGCCGGGAGTTTTGTCTGTCGTGGAAAGAGTCAACAACCATTCAGACGGATAGTCGATCGGTTCCGTCAATGCTCCGTCTAATCGCCAGTCCATATGTGTAATGTAAACAGGGCCGGTATGTTCGAGTTCTTGGAAACCACGAATGTCGTAGATATGCTGAAATCGATAGTTTGGAAAATCAGTAACGTCTGCGGCATCAGGCCCTTCGACGTCTTGATACTCGAGCGGCGAATAAACAAAAATTTCCTGAGCGCAAATCGCATTTTGAAGTACACCGAAACAGATTACGCTCAAGGCGATGACGCCCCGTGCACCACACCGTGAGCGTTGCTGAAATAAGACCAGATTCATTGCAATACCTTCCATTCGAAAGTTCGCTTCATTGTCAGAAGCAGCTACCAAACAAGAAACTACGATCTGCGAAGGTATTGATTCGCCACGGCGTTGCAATGTAGTGAGTCTAGAATGTGCGAAAATCGCACATTCTAAGCAAGTAATACTGTAACAGCTTGCCGCATGTGTTTTTGGTATTCGGTAACACACGCGATGTTCTGATGTGTTCTGGCAATATCCATCAACAGACGTAGTTGGTCAGCCAACAGCGGCGAGCTTTCTTTGGTTGCCGTGTCGATCAGTCTGGAGCACGCGCTAACTTCCGTGTCGTGCGTGGAAAACTGTATCCGTGAGACCCCAGATTGCCGTACGGCCAGTGATTCGTCTTTGGACATGCATACCGATACAGACAAGAATGTTTCGTCCAGTAATCGGAGCTTGGCGTCAAGTCCCGTTCGATGACAAACAAACAAGCGTAAGCCGCCATTTACAAGAAATTGGATGTGCTGCAACACGGAAACAACGTCCTCGCCCGACCAAACTTCGTACGGTCCACCTCGAAACAACATTAAGAATTCGTCACTGGGGACAAACACGTTGAGTTTCTTGGGTGTCGAACCCACAAGTTCGAAAACGGTCGTTGCCGTTTCGATGAATTCCGCTTTCGCGATATCGCCAATGGGCAATTGCTGGATCAGTTTCACTCGCGGACCTGCTGGAACGAAGCCGATGAATACGTCTCGGCAAAACGAGTTAATCGCTTGGATGTCATTCCAGCGACTGCAAAGTTGGCGACGATAAACACTAGCCGCTTCGGCGTTTTCGTCATTGGTAAAGTCGACCGAATGAACAAGCCCGATCTTGGCGGCATTGCAGGCTGCTTCGTAGAACGAATTGGACACGCCCAGTTCGCCCGTTTCGCTTCGGTAAATCTTGGATGTGTGTACGGGTCTGCCCAAGGCTTGGCCAACATCGCGACTGAATTCGGCAGCCGACCGATCTCCGCGAAGATGCAGCAATATTTCAGGCCGGCCGTTTTCGTTCGTGTTTTCCTGCTTGTTTTTGCTGTTTTTCAAGTCGAAACTCCCTACGCTATTCTGCGTTACATGGCTACTGCGGAGACAGTTGCGAGACTGTCCCTATGTGCTAAGACGGATGAAAATCACAACTCGAACGCACGTTCTTGGAAAATCTCATTAGGGGTCCGACTTTCGAATACGGCAAGCTTCGGCGTCGGACGAGCAATTTCGCAAAAACGAATGCTATCACGACGGGAACGCCGCTTGGCTCGGGAACGGCTTTAGGCCTAGGCCCTTGTTCGTAGCCACGGTCTTGAAACGCCACCACAAAATCGTTCGAATCGAATTCACCGTCGCCGTTCCAATCGCCAGTACTCCATCTGGAATTGCCGACGATGGTGTCTTCATATTCACTCGCTTGAAAGGCGGGCACGAAATCAGCGGAGTTGAATTCGCCGTCCAAATTCGTGTCTCCGAAATACGTGCCGAATATGTCTTTCACCAAAATCGAATGATCAACGCTCGTGACCACTGCGTCGTCGTTCAGATCGAAGACTCGGTTGGCGGCGTCACTTCGCATCGCTTCAGCCAGCAGGTCGATGTCCTCTGCGTCAAGAACGTCGCTGGCGTTGTAGTCGCCGGTGAGATACGGTAGGACGGCGAAATCCAACACTTCAACAATCGCAACGTTTGGCGACATCCCATTCGGGTTCATGGTGAATCCAAACGCGTCGGCAACAATTGCCGCTCGGGACCGTGTTCCGCTCCTTGTGTCGCCGTCTTCATTTGAAATCGTAAGTGTGAATATTTCTGGGGCCGCTTCGATCAGGTACTCAACTGTTTCATCGGAGGTAGTCGGCAGGCAGCTTGAGCATAGCAGAGTAGACCGAGTTCCAGATTCGTTTGTAAAGGTACCAATGTGCATATCGCCCGCGGAATTCTTTCCGCCCCAGTCGAATACACTATTGTCTTGCGAAAAAGATAACGAAACATAAGGGCTGCTGAGGGTAGCGTTCTGCGGAAACCGTATGCTTCCACGTACGACGAAACTATCGAGTGCGGGTGTGTCCGCGAATACACTGGCCAAGTCGTTTGATAGCGGACGAAAAAACAACGACCCTGATTCTATCCACGCTTCCTCAGCTAGATTCACGCCCAAAGTCCAGCGGTTCCCACTTGGATCAGGTTTCAAGACGAGGTCTTCGCGAGTTACTCGATCAAAATCGTCCCAGAAAAACGGCGTACCTGCATTTGCAATTTTCGTTACGGTAAGACAAACGATGCAGGCAAGAATTCGAAGTCGATTCATTTGGTCAATTGCTCCTTAGCTTTTCTTCGTCGCTCTTCCCATCTCGCCGGGCCGTATAGGGTAATGTCCTGACAGCTAAGTTCGGCCAGATCGGAAACAGACAGGGTTTGGACGTTGTCACGATCCGTTGCATTCCAAATTCGAATTGTGTCGCCGGAAACACCGATGATCGAATTGCCGTCCGGCGAAAAGTCCACACTGGGGTACATCCCGATGGCCGACATTTCGAATTGAGCAAGTTGTTCCCCCGTCTGAGCGTGCCACAGTTTTGCAATACCGTCGGGACCGGCAGTCAAAATTCGCCGGCCGTCCGGTGAATAATGAACGTTGACGGAGTATTGCGGTTGCAGTTCGAACTCTTTAATAGGTGCAAACGAACTGCCGTCAAACAATTTGACTTGACGATCGACACCCACAATCGCCAAGGTTGATCCGTCAGGCGAAAATTCGCTGTCCAGGCAGCTGGTGTCGTGAGCGTCAATTGCCACCGAATGCTCTGTGAACGTCTTGGTATCAAATCGGTAAATGATGCCGTCCGTTCCGGGCGCAATCAGCCACTGCCCGTCCGGACTGAAGCTGGCCGTTTTGAAGAAACCGCAATCGGTAGCAACAATTCCCTTTCTGACAATTCGCTGTTCTTCGACATCTATCACCATCAGACCACCTCGAGTGCAGATGACCAATTGCCGATTGTCTCGCGCGAATTCCAAATTGCCCCACACCATGCCGTCGGCAATTTCGATCTGCCAACGGCGAAAATCGTTTTTCGTGTCAAACACCACTAACTGACCTGGCACAGGACTATCTGTTCCTGGCAAGTTGGGCCCCGTGGGGTGCGTTTCAGTAACGGCCAGGAATCGACGGTCCGGTGACACGGCAATTCGGTAGCATTGTCCTTCGGTATTCGGTAGCTCGAGTTCACGTTTGATCTTCCCGGTGTGAATGTCAAAGATGGCACAACGTGCCGGTCGACCACTGAAGCAAGCGGTGTCGTTGTCCAGGAACGCCGCTCCCATAACCAGTTTGCCTCGATTGCCCAGACGACTAAAATCGTCTCCCGTTTCGGAAAGCAGCGTATCGGTGTTCCAAAAATGCACGGTGCCATCAATGCTGGCCGTGGCCAAGATTGTGCTATC
>JAGQOZ010000335.1 GCA_020426955.1 Planctomycetales bacterium | reverse complement strand
CACCGGTCAAGGATGATTGTGGATGGCACCAACCAAATGAACCAAATGGCCAAATGCTCGCCCTAATCCTGATTTATTCTTGCCGCAGCAATGTGTCGCCGAACCAAGTACACCAGTGCCACCCAGTCGTAGGCTGCGTGAACGACCACCACGATCCACGTATGGCCGAAATAGGCGTGAATCAACCCGAAGTACACTCCCATGGCCGTCGCCACCCAAATGTATTCCTTGCTGATGGCGTGGACCGCACCAAACATCAGGCTGACCAAGCCAATTCCGATCCATACTCCGCAAGACTGTACCGCCAGTTGCTGCAGAAATCCTCGAAACAGCAGTTCTTCACCGAATCCGGCTGCGGCCGCGATGAGCGCCAATTCGAAATGACTTAAACGAACAAACCGAGGTACGATGTCGCGTTCCATGACGGTTCGCAAGCGTTCGACCCACTGCCACGAACTCCGTTCCAGCAACAACAATGACAAAAGGGGAATGGTCAGCACCACGCCCCAGATAACCTGTTGCCACTCAGCGATGCGGACATGCCCAGGCATCACCCACAGATTCAAGTTCCACCACCATCCGCCCAAGATGGCCAACAGCCCCAAACCAAATTCAAAGAAGACGGCAGTTGTTGTCAACCTACTGAAACGAAATGCCGACTTGTCAAAGGAATTCATGACTTCGCCTCAGGTACTCTCGATTCGCGGTTTCTTGACGATACACAAGGGCCTTGATAGACTCCCGGATTCGTTTTTCGCAAAAAGTCTACGTCTGGGCGCTTCACCCAATTGTTTTCGCGTTTCGCGCCTTTCTGACACAGAAATAAACCCGTTTCCAAAATGACCCGAAGGGAATAGAAAAAAATGGCAAAAACTAAGCGATCCAGCACTGCTCGCCCTAAGACCTCCAAACCTACCAAAATGGTTTACTACTTTGGCAAGACCAAGACGGAAGGCAAAGGCGCCTCCAAAGAATTGTTAGGTGGCAAAGGTGTGAATCTGGCGGGAATGACCGCCATCGGCCTGCCAGTTCCTCCTGGATTCACCATCACCACAGAAGTCTGTGACTTGTACTACAAATCGGGTCGCAAGCTACCCGCAGGGCTGATGGAGGAAGTTCACAAGAATGTTGCCATTTTAGAAAAGGAACTAAAGAAGAAATTTGGTGACGATCAGAATCCGCTGTTGGTTTCTGTTCGTTCGGGTGCGGCCGTTTCCATGCCGGGCATGATGAACACCATTTTGAACTTGGGGCTGAACGATGCTTCGGTCGCTGGATTGGCTGCCGCCACCGATAACGAACGATTCGCCTACGATGCTTATCGCCGAGTCATCAATATGTTTGGCGACGTCGTTATGGACGTAGATCACGAACATTTCGAAGAAGCCTTCGAAAAAATCAAGAAAAAGTACAAAGTTGCTTTGGACACCGACGTTCCGGCGGAAGGCATGAAAGAACTTTGTGACGAATACAAAAAGGTCTTCAAGAAGCACGCCAAGCAAGACTTCCCGCAAGATCCGTTCGAACAGCTGAAGCTGGCAATCGAAGCCGTCTTTGCCAGCTGGAACACCGGCCGAGCCGTCCGGTACCGGGAAGTGGAAAACATCCGAGGACTCTTGGGAACAGCCGTCAACGTTCAATCCATGGTCTACGGAAACATGGGTGATGATTCCGGAACCGGCGTGGCGTTTACTCGAGATCCTTCCACGGGCAAGAATGAATTCTACGGTGAATTCCTGGTCAACGCTCAGGGCGAGGACGTGGTGGCGGGCATTCGAACTCCGCAACCCGTTAAAGAAATGAAGAAGTGGAACAAAGGTGTTTACGATCAATTGATCGGCATCAAGAAGACGCTGGAAGATCACTATAAAGACGTGCAAGACATTGAATTCACCATCGAAAAAGGTGAATTGTTCATGCTGCAAACTCGTAACGGCAAGCGAACCGGTGCGGCCGCCGTCAAGATTGCCTGCGACATGGTGGCCGAAAAGTTGATTGACGAAAAAACCGCACTCTTGCGAATTCCCGCCAACGACTTGACGCAACTGCTGCTGCCCAGCTTTGACCCAGCCGCCAAGAAGAAGGCGGACGTCCTGACCGTGGGTCTGCCTGCTTCGCCCGGTGCCGCTGTCGGCAAGTTGGCCTTTACGGCAGACGAAGCAGTAGAACGTACGGCCGCCGGTGAAACGGTTTTGTTGGTTCGAAAAGAAACGAGCCCGGAAGACATTGACGGGATGCACAGTGCCGCTGGTATTTTGACCAGCACGGGCGGTATGACCAGTCACGCCGCGGTGGTTGCGCGAGGTTGGGGGCGCTGCTGTGTGGCAGGTGCCGGTGAAATCACCATTGATGAAAAGGCCGGCAAGATCAAAGTCGGTGGCAAAACGTTGGGTCGCAATGACACTATTTCCATTGACGGTTCTACGGGCGAAGTCATGGTCGGGGCCATTGCCACGTCGCAGCCAAAACTGTCGGGCGACTTTGCCAAGGTGATGGCTTGGTCAGACAAATACCGCAAGCTGAAAGTGCGAACCAATTCCGATACGCCGGAAGATTCCAAACGAGCTCGTGAATTCGGAGCGGAAGGTATTGGCTTGTGCCGAACCGAACACATGTTCTTCGAAGAAGATCGAATCGGTTCGATGCGAGAAATGATTGTGGCGGAAACCGTGGAAGCTCGTGAAGCAGCACTCAAGAAATTGCTTCCCTTCCAACGAAAAGACTTTGAAGGCATCTTCAAAGCCATGAATGGCTTGCCCGTGACGGTTCGCCTGTTGGATCCGCCGTTGCACGAATTCTTGCCACACGACAAATCCGCTCAAGCGGACCTGGCCAAGAACCTGGGCGTGAAGCCTAAGGATTTGACCAACCGAGTGGCTCAGTTGCACGAAGCCAATCCAATGTTGGGTCATCGCGGTTGTCGTTTGAGCATCACCTATCCGGAAATCTTGGTCATGCAGGTGACCGCCATTGTGGAAGCGGCTATCAACTGCAAGAAAAAGAAGGTTGACGCACAGCCAGAAATCATGATCCCGTTGGTGGGCACCGCTGCAGAATTGGCGACGCTTCGCAAATTGGCTGAAGAATCGGTTGAAAACGTCAAGCAAGCCAAGAAGTTCACCGGCAAGCTGGATATTTCGATCGGCACCATGATTGAGATTCCTCGAGCTGCCCTAACCGCTGATCAAGTGGCAGAACATGCCGACTTCTTCAGCTTCGGCACCAACGACTTGACGCAGATGACGTTCGGCTACAGCCGAGACGACGTGAATACGTTCTTGCCCGATTATCTAAAGCAAGACATCCTGCACGTGGATCCGTTCCAGTCTTTGGACACCACGGGTGTTGGTCAGTTGGTAGACATGGGTGTCACCAAAGGCCGGTCTACTCGTAAAGGTCTCAAGTGCGGCATCTGTGGTGAACACGGTGGCGATCCCGCTTCCATTGCCTTCTGCCACAAGGTTGGGCTGGACTACGTCAGTTGCTCACCTTTCCGAGTTCCGATCGCTCGGCTGGCAGCAGCACAAGCGGCTTTGAAGGCGTAGTTCGTCGCTTGTCACATTACGTTGCATGACACAAGAAAGCTCGGCTCTGGAAACGGGAGTCGAGCTTTTTGCGTTGTTGCGTTTCGCTATGCATGTCAGAGCAATGAAAGTCCGGTGCGATCCAAGAAGCAGCGTGGCATGGCGGTGGTGATCGAGTTAAGATGCGGAGCGAACTGTCACGCTTTGCTTTTCCTTCGATCTCATAGAAATCGGCTTTGCCTTATGAAATTCTGCACAGTCTTTATTCTGTTGATTGCCACGTTCGCAGGTGTTGCCAACGTTCACTCCGAAGAAATTTCAGCGGATGTCATCATTTACGGCGGGACGTCGGCCGGAGTGGCGGCGGCGGTCCAGGTTGCTCGGATGGGCAAGACGGCCGTGATCATTGAACCGAGTTCGCACTTGGGCGGCCTGACTTCGGGCGGGTTGGGCGCTACCGATATCGGCAACAAGGCGGCGATCGGCGGGATCTCTCGTGAATTTTATCAAGCGGTCAAAACCTACTACGAAGACGAACAGCATTGGACGCTGGAAAAGTCCGCCGACTATGCGTCGAATCGACAAGTTGCTGGTGAAGATGCCATGTGGACGTTTGAACCGCATGTGGCAGAATTGCTGATGGAACGCATGTCGCAACATCAGAACATTCGTGTCTGCAAAAACCAACGGTTGGATCGATCGGAAAGTGGCATTGGAAAAACCAACTCCAAGATTCAATGGATTCAAACCGAAAATGGCGATCGCTATTGCGGCAAAGTCTTTTTGGACACGACCTACGAAGGTGATTTGCTGGACCTGGCGGGCGTGAGGTTCTTTGTCGGTCGAGAAGCGAATAGCATCTACCAGGAAACTCTCAACGGCGTCCAAACGGCGCAAGCCACCAAGCATCAATTGCAACCAGGCATCGATCCTTACGTGACTGCCGGCGATCCCACCAGTGGTTTGCTGCCGGGCATTGATCCAAATGGCCCGGGCGAAGAAGGGGGCGCGGATCATCGAGTGCAAGCGTATTGTTTTCGTATGTGCAACACAACGTTGGATTCGAATCGCATTCCCTTTGCCAAGCCAGATTCTTACAACCCATTGGACTACGAACTGCTGTTTCGCAACTTTGCTGCCGGCGCCAAGGTCATGCCTTGGCATCCGATTGCCATGCCCAATCGAAAGACCGACACGAATAACAATCGAGGCTTTTCGACTGACTTCATTGGCGAAAGTTACAATTGGGCGACGGCAACCTACCAAGAACGTGACGCCATTTTTGCCAAGCATCTAACCTATCAGCAAGGCTTGATGTGGACGCTGGCAAATCATGAACGAATACCGGCGTCCGTGCGAGAATACTTTTCCAAGTGGGGAAATTGCCGGGACGAATTCACCGACAATGGCGGTTGGCCACATCAGTTGTACGTTCGAGAAGCGCGGCGGATGGTAGCGGACTACGTCATGACCCAACATCATTGCCAGGGAAAAACCACGGCGGAATTTCCTGTCGGCATGGCGGCGTACACGATGGATTCGCACAACGTCCAGCGGTACGTGGATCAAGACGGAAACGTTCGCAACGAAGGGGACGTGCAAGTAGGCGGCTTTCCGCCGTATCCCATTGACTATCGTTCGATCACTCCCAAACAAGACGAATGTGACAATCTTCTGGTCCCCGTCTGTTTGTCTGCTTCGCACATCGCCTACGGTTCGATCCGCATGGAACCCGTCTTCATGGTGCTAGGGCAATCGGCCGCCACTGCCGCAGTTCAGTCGCTGGAACAGAATAGTGCTGTGCAAAAGATTGACATGACGAAATTAGTTGAACGATTGAAGTCAGACAAGCAAGTATTAACATGGCAGACGAAGTAAACGTCTGACACTGGATTGTCACACCGCACAAGACGCTGCGGAAAAGTACATGTGAATAAAATTCACCAACCGAAGGATCTATTCCTTGAAACCTCGGCCCAACCATTCGCGACCGAACAAGGCGTCCGCTCCTGTGACGCCACAGCGCAACATGCGACCGGCATCACGGTTTCGCTTTTCCTTGAAGTCAATGATGCTATTAATGTTGGTTTGTAGCGTGACGGCAGCGGGCGGGTACTACATGATGGAAGCGAATCGCAAAGGCGCGTCGACTCGATCCATCTTCGTGATCTTTACGCTGGCCGCGCCGGTCGTGCTACTGATGACGATGAGCCTGTTTCGGTTTCTGCAGATTCAGCTAAATCGCTTCAATCGACGGACTCGGCGACCGGAATCCGACGTAGAAGTCGATCCGTTTCGGCCCGAATAGCGTCCTGTTCGGCGGGAAAAACCAAATCGTTTCATGTTTTGACCGGCTGCAAATTGCGTTACAATGCGAACGTCGAAGAAAGACGTTCATTCGATTCTGCAAGCTGCAAAGGTGGGTTCCATGCTGACAATCCTTGGTCACTCGGATCGTTCTGCTTCTCATTGCGACGGAGTTTCGCGTCGATCGTTTCTGAAGATCGGAGGCATGGCGGCGGGCGGCTTGTCGCTGGCTCAACTGTTGTCGGCGGAAGCCCAGGCTGGAACGGGACGTTCGCATAAAGCCATCATCAATATCTTCTTGCCGGGCGGACCATCGCACATTGATTTATTTGATTTGAAGCCGGACGCGCCCAGCGAAATCCGAGGTGAATTTTCGCCGATTCGCACCAACGTGCCGGGAATGGAGATTTGCGAACTGTTTCCTCGTCTGGCAAAGAACGCCGACAAGTTTGCCATTGTCCGAAGTCTGGTGGGATCGGAAGGTCACCATGACGGTTTTCAATGCATGACGGGACGGACGAAACGAGACGTCATGCCGGCCGGCGGTTTTCCGATGATGGGTTCTTGGGTTTCCAAAATCATGGGGCCAACCAATGATGCCATTCCGCCGAATGTGTCGCTGATGTATCCCACGGGAAATCGGACGTGGGGCGAACCAGGATCGGCCGGCTTCATCGGTGCGGCCTACGATCCGATGGCGTTGGTAGCGAAGGATCCACTGGCCAAGGCAAGTTCCATGACGCTGCAAGGCATTTCATTGGAACGTTTGGCCGATCGGCGAAGGTTGCTGTCTTCGATGGATCGATTTCGTCGACAAGCAGATCATTCGGCTGAAATGCAAGGCGTCGATTCGTTCACGCAACAGGCACTTTCGATTCTGACATCGTCCCAGCTGGTAGATGCGCTCGATATTTCGAAGGAAGATCCAGCGATTGTGGAACGCTACGGCAAGAACGACCCGACTTATCAACGCGACGGCGCGCCTAAGATGGTGCAGAATTTTTTGATCGCTCGACGCTTGGTCGAAGCGGGTGCTCGAGTGGTTTCGATGAACTACAGCCGCTGGGATTGGCACGGTGGCGACGGCCTGAATTTTCCTCGGACTCGTCAAGAAGCTCCGCTACTGGATCAGGCGCT
>JAGQOZ010000334.1 GCA_020426955.1 Planctomycetales bacterium | reverse complement strand
CCCCAATGCCGCCCAGAAGCTCATCTGAATACGGCAGAACTGTTTGAAGTATCCCAGGGATAGATTCGAACTTTTGTGTGAGAGCGTTGCTCTGGGATCAATTGGCACTCTCGTCGTCGAATCGCACTGGGACCGTGCTGATTGACGGCAAATTGCTGAGTTGCTTCTTACCTATGACGCGCAAGCAACACGCCTAGGGCACCGATTACCAACAGCAATGACGAAGGTTCGGGCACGGTCTCGATGTTGGGACGTGGGCCTCGCTTGTAGCCACCATCTTGAAACGCCCATACCAAGTCACCCGAATCAAACACTCCGTCTCCATTCCAGTCGCCTTCCTTCCATCCGGCCGGCACTGAGTTTTCGTACGCGGCCATTTGAAATACTTGGACTAAGTCACCGCTGTTGAATTCCCCGTCCAAATTTGCATCGCCGAACCAAGTTGCCGCGTATTCGTGAATCCAGATTTCGCGGTCCGATGCGTCGATTCGACCGTCATCGTTCTGATCATAAATGGTGGTTTCTGCCGATGAACTGCGCATGGCGACGGCTTGAGCGTCGATGTCGTCAGAATTGAGCACTCCATCCAAAGTGAAGTCTCCTGGAACGAATGCAAGAAGCGTAATTGTGGCCGTAGTTTCTCGATTGTAGCGCCAGTTCACGTGGCTTCCATCCGCCAATGTTCCGGTGATGACACCGCCCAATGGTTCAATTGGTTTCGATACGGGGAAGTTGAAATCGCGTCCGAAAATGGTGACGTTTGATTCGCCAGCGGCATTGATATGGGGATAGATGTCTTCGCCAAGTTCAAAGGTGCCACCAGCGATGCGAAGCTGCGAACTCCCGCCAACCGATACGACGCTATTTTCGTTGCTTCGCACCACGCCTCCCCAAATATCAACAATGGATTGGTGGTTCGCGAAGATTCCGTTCCCATGAAAAGCGTCGACTTCGCCACCTGTCAGTCGAAGTGTGGCCGAGTCATCCAGGCGAATAACAACGTCATGGGGCGTGGTAACGAGACCGCCGGTGATGGTTATCGATGATGTGTCTGAGGCATACAGAGTGCCATTGTCAATGTTCGTCAGAGTCCCTGAAGCGATATTCGCGGTGGATGCACCAGCAAGCCACGTTATGCCTCCCGTACTACCGCCGTTTACCATGACATTAGAATCAAGAACGTCAAGCCCGCGGCAGCCAGGGTCTGCAGCTCCAACTCCACCCGATTCCAGGATGAAATTCGAATGGTTGTGAACTTCAATGGTATTGCAATCAAAGTAATTGACGAATCCTCCATCGAGTGTCAGGGTTGCCGCATCTATTTCGATGCCCCAGACTCTACCGGATCTAAGCGTTGCATTTGCTCCGTTTCGAAGTGTAATGCCTTTTTCGGGCGACATACTGCCTACCTGGCCTCCGTTGTGTAGAAGCACTGCGGCATTAACCTCAACATGCTCAACGTTGGCACGTATGTCTAGCAGACTACCGTTTGAAACAACCACTCGCTGAACCGCGTCTGTGAGGACGTGTTCTTGCCCGTCGTCGTAGTTAATGGATTGTTGAGCCGTGGCTTTTTCCATTCCTTGACATGCCAACATCGCGATCATTGTAATCGCCAGCAATTGATGATCTCGGAAAACAGACATCGGCGAATCTCCAACTTGCAACTTGCCGCACAAGACCGTTCGGAATAGGCTTGCGCATGTCAACGGGCAGAATTAGGACTTTGCGCATTCAGTGGCAATGCTTTCATGCTTGCCAATACTACTCGGCAATCTTTAGCATAAAACTGCGAAGTGGATATAGCCGCCCTGGATCCATCGAGTGCACAGTCAAAACCACGAGTCTAACAAGCTGGAGCGAACGCGGCAAGTTTTTTGCGTGAAACATTCAAAAGTGGCTACAACGGCACCACGGTGCTGGCAAGGGAGTTGATTGCTCAGTAATACGTGCGACACGCGTTCACCACACTTGTCGAAGATCGACGATTGCATCTTCGATGAAGTGTGGTCGGATTTCATTCGATGCGGACGAAAGTTGGTGATACGCTTTGGCTTGAAGAACAAATTGCGATATCACGTGTTCTTCGGGATCAACCAGCCAGTATTCGGGAACTTCGCAACGTTGATACAGCGAAAACTTGCGTTCTCGATCGTTCTTGACCGTAGACGGCGACAAAATTTCAATCACCAAGTCCGGCACGCCTTTGATCTTGGTGGGAGTAATAATCGATTTGTTTTTTGCCAGGACGACGACGATATCTGGCTGGACGATATCATGTTCCGAAAGCTGCAGATCAGTGGGAGCGTCATAGACAAAACCTCGCTCCGGCAATTCGATCTGAGCGAAAAGCTGGAACTGAATCTTGCGAGAAACCGTTTGATGGTATGTGCCAGGGGCCGGGTTCACGTAGTGATCTCCGTCAATAATCTCGTGCTGTTTGCCGTCGTCCGGAATGGAACAGTAGTCGCGATAAGTGAATTTTTGGGATGTTTCTTGCATGGTATTGTCCATGTTCTTGGGAATCGATATTCCAGGCGTCCCGTACGAGAACACGACGGGAAAAATATTTCGGCAACTATCATCGGCAGTCGTTCCACCGACTAACATTCTACACCAGCGTCAATGGCATTCAAACTTGGCGATATGCCATGGTGCTTGAACGCCGTAGGGGTTAGATGGTCGATGCAGGTAGGCGGCTGGGGAGTCAATGCGGCGAACCGGCAAGCGGATGGCCGGCTGCGGCCGTAAGGTTGAATCAGCTCGGCGGGAGCCTCGGTCTCCCGTATTGGGCGGAACGAATCAGCTCGGCGGGAGCCTCGGTCTCCCGTGTCGAGCGGAACGAATTTGTCGAAGAAGAATCGGGCTTCGTCTTTTGTCATGTGCTTTAGCAGATCAGAGTTTTCCCAGAAACTCCAGCACGATTCTAGAAACGTCCACGCCGGTGGCGCGTTGTAATGCTCGCCAGCCGGGAACGCCGTTCACTTCAATGGCGTAGGTGATGCCGTTTTTGGCAGGCAGCAAATCGACACCGGCTAACGAGACTTGTAAAGCGGTGGCGGCGATCCGAGCCATCTGGATTTGTTCGTCCGAAGCAGTAAACGGTTCGGCCGATGCGCCGCGGCTGACATTCGTTCGCCAATCCAAAGCGTTGTGGCGACGCATGGACAAGATGTTGTCACCACACAAGAAAACTCGGACGTCATAGCCTTCGTGTTCGATAAATTCTTGCAAGTACAAAACCGCTCCGGCTTGCGTCAGCAACTTGAACGCTCGCAGCGCAATGTTTTCATCCTGCAACCTCGCGATGCCTCGACCTTCACTGCCAAAGATCGGTTTCAACACCACGTCATTCCCCAGCGTACGAAAGGCCTCGATCGCTTGATCCACGGTTTGAACGACAAGAGTTTTAGGAACGGCCAGACCGGCTTGTTGCAGCAAATCGGTTGTGACAAATTTGTCGATCGCATATTCCAATGACTTGGCCGAATTGACAACAAGTTGTCCCAAGCGTTCCAGCTTATGCAATGCGTCCATACGAAAAACGACTTGTTCTAGCGAACCGGGCGGCATGGTGCGAACTAAGACAGCGTCAAAGTCGGTCAGTGCTTGGCCATTGGAGTAGACGGTTCCGTCCGACGAAGTTGCTAGTTCGGAAAACGGTAGCGCGGTCAATTCGAAATCGCCCATTGCCGCTCGTTGCAAATCTCGCAAGTACCAACTATCGTTCGACCCCAAGAAGGCGATTTTCATATTGGCTTTCTAACCCAGAAAAGACTTAGCCAATACTTCCGGGATCACACGGCCTGCAGAAAACGAAGCGCCGGTGTCCAGGTTGATCAGCGTGATCCTCGCGGGGCTGAACAGATGCGGATCGATCTGATAAAAATCGTGATTGTACCGAGCAAAAATGTCGCGGAACGGTCGGCCGAAATCGTTCGACGCATTGCTGGGAATTTGATCCACAATGGACGCCAACGAAGCATCATCGCCTCGCAACCACAGAGTCACTCGGCCACCATACAACACGGCGTCATTGGTGCGTCCGATTCCCGCCAAGTCATCTTTGGCCACCGGCGGCAGCGGCGCCGAACCCATGGCGGATTTTACTCGAGAAAGATCAAAACCCAGTTCGTGCATTTTGTGCAGCGAGGTTTCAATAGCGCGAGCCACCACTTGGACGGTTCCGGCTTGGCTGGCGGTAGGTGCTACGGCCAAGCAAACTTGTTCGGACGCAACATGACAGGCGTTGGCAATTTGCGAAATCACTTCGGTGGTGGGTGTGGCGCGAGTTTCCAGCACGCCGACAATCACGTCAGGCGATTCTTGGCCAGGAATTTCGTCAAACAGTTTTTCCTTTTTCGCGGCCGCTCGCATCGGCCCGGAACCCATGGCAAAAAAGCTGCCTTCGCTGATTTGCCAACCGGCATACTGAGACGCCATGCAGGCCATGACGGGATGGTCGGTTTGTACGGTCACGGTGGCGCCGGACCAATCGTTTTCGTCTGAAGGAAAGATGCGGATTGTGGCCAGGTCGGCCATGCAAATTCGCGCCAACAGGATGCCGGCGGCCAAACCGCCTTCGGCATGAACGCCAAAGTCCCAGACGTTGGCTAAACCGGGAAAGGGCTGAATTCGCAACAATTCTGCACGTTCCGACAACGTTTGAATTAGTTCGAACGCTCGTTGATTGATCTGCATCACGGGGCTTTCTGAACTTCATTTAGGCGAACGAGCCGCGACGATGTTCGCAGGGAACAAATGGAGGCGGGCGAATTTACATTGACACGCCTGACAAGTTACTTTTGACCGTCAGACATGGATTTCAGATCGTAATCGTCGTCTAACACATCCATCAAGTCCCCGATATTGGCCCCGTTCTGCACGGCCAACTTCCATTCAGCTAAGGCTTGCCGCTTGCCATTGGGACGCAACGCAAAAAACGCTCCGCGATAAACCGGTGTCGACGCGGCAGTCGGATCGAACCAGCGGTTCGCGATTGCCAAAACAAAGTCGTCGGGTAGTTGTTCTCGATCCAACGACCGGTTTTCACCCAATTGCCGAATGGTGATTGTCTGCGCATTGACTTCCACCACAAAAACATTGCCACCCTGAAAATGGACTTCTGTTCCCTCCAGCGTTGGGATAGATTCGTTGACGGTTTCCCAAAAACCTTGAGCGTACGAATTAAGTGCGGCCAGACGCTCGACAAGGTCCGCGTGTTCAGACCCGTTGGCAAGTTCACGAGCCGTCTGTAGTGACTCGGCGGCGGCGTCAAACGCGTGATTCGTCATTTGCCGTTTGGCTTGCCGGAGACTTTGCCCGAGCTGCCGCGTCTGTTCCGCATTCAACAGACGAAGCGGTGGCAGGGTTGTGTCGGCGGCTTCGGAGTTCGAACCAACATTGTCCGCCATGGCAGCGTCTGTGTCTGGAGTTGACCGCATGGTCGAATTGCCCTGCGAGATATCTCGCTGCAAACCGCTGCTGGGCATGGCGCCGATGGCATCTTCTGGGTGAACGACCTGGGGTGACAACGAGTTGTCTGTATTGGCTGGCCGGCGAGCGATTTCACTTTGTTTGTTTCCCGAGCCGACAAGATTGGACGAATCAGACGCGGGTTTCTGCGAATTCACATGACTTGAATCGGCAGAATCAGTAGCGAATGAACCTTCTGAGTCACCGTTTCGAGCAATCTGGGCTGGATTGTCTTTTCGGCTGAGCACGATTCCAACCGTGATGGCAACAACGGCCACAAACCCAATCAAGCTGGCCCACAATGGCACTTGGCTTCGATTTCTTCGCTGCTGAAGCTTGCGATTGAGACCGTACCGAGTCTTCGGATTTGTGGTTCGCATCGACGGAGCCGGTGACGATGAAACCGGCTGGGGACCTGACGCCGGTGGTGCGTTTGGCGGAGCGGGAGGCGAACCAGCAGCAGCCATGGAGACCGGCCGCATGGGGTCCGTTTCGCGATGAGGGTCCGGCAATGCATTCATGGCAAGCAGTCTTAGTCCAAGTGTCTCATGTACCAGCAAGTTGAACAGGTTCGGCCAAAGGGAAAGCTCACTTTAGCCAAATTTACACGTTTTGCCCAAGCGGCGGCACGGAAACTTGGACTTCTCGGCACATTAGATTTCTTTTTTCTACTCGTATCCGTCACCACCTTCCGATGACAAAACGAGTGATAATGCTATCTTATTTTCCATTGTCGCTCTGCACATGGCGTAGAATCGAGGATACGCGGGTTTTGCACCAGAGATTTGACATCCAGTCCATGTGGTTTCCAATCAGCAAGGCGATTTCATTTCCGGTGGAATTGCTTTACGACCTTGAGAATGAAGGGTGAGGGTAGTGTTCGGCAGAATCACAGTAAGTTTTTTTCTGATGTTTCTGGTTAGCTCGGCTTCGGCGCAAGACTGGGCCAAGAAGATGTTTGCCGAAACGAACCATGACTTCGGCACGGTGGCTCGCGGAGCCAAATCGGAATTCGTGTTTGAATTTCAGAACATCTACAAGGAAACGGTGCATGTCGCCAGTGTGCGAGCCAGCTGTGGTTGCGTCACTCCGTCTATCCAGACCGATACGCTGGAGACCTGGGAAAAGGGTGGCATCCACGTCAAATTTAACACGGCCACATTCGTTGGCAATCGAAATGCAACCATCACGGTCGTTATTGATCGGCCGTACTACGCGGAAGTCCAATTGGGCATTAAAGGTCTGATTCGAAGTGACATCGTTTTCAATCCCGGAACGGTCAACTTTTCGAACGTAGAACAAGGCAACGAGGCCACACAAACCGTCCACGTCAACTACGCCGGGCGGTCCGATTGGAAGATTGTGGATGTTCGCAGTGCCAACACCAACCTGATGGTCGAATTGAACGAAGTAGAACGTTTTAGTGGACGAGTGGGCTATAAGCTGAAGGTCAATCTCAAGCCCGGTACGCCCGCCGGCTTTTTCAACAGTGAAATGATC
>JAGQOZ010000333.1 GCA_020426955.1 Planctomycetales bacterium | reverse complement strand
ACCAGTTCCGTTGACATAATTTTCGTCATTCACGTCATAGCCGTCGTGCGGGTCTGATCCTTCAAACTCATCAAGCAGCCCGTCGACGTCTTGATCCACAGACGAAGTAATCGATGTAGGCTGACCGTCAAATCGCTCCTGGGTGTCAGGCGTCCCATCGTTGTCAGAGTCGGCGTCAAGATAGTCCGGTTCGTCCACATCATCTGTGTTGACCGCAACCAATCCAACTCCAACCATTCCCGCTGCGATGCCGAGTGCTGTAGACTGATCGTAGACTTCGTCCAATCCGTTTGCGGCGATACTTCCGGACGGAGCAATGTATTGGCTCGTCTGCTGCGCTTCGATGTTGTCGGTGATACCATCTTGATCACTATCGATATCTAACAAGTCGGCAATTCCATCCGAATCCGAATCCAACGCTGCAGTCGTGAAGGTCACCATGTAGTTGTCACCGCCGAGTGCATGTTGATATTGGAAAGACGTAGCTCCTGCAGAAATAACTGCCGTGAATCCGCCTTCATTTGTCAACGCTCCGTCGTTTTGAAACGCGAATGATTCGCTTCCAATACCGGTACCGTTGATCGTCGAGACAATTTTTGCGCCTGTTAGAGCAACCGATCCATCTAACGCAGTGAAATGCACATGTATATCGTTAGGCAGCGCCGAGTCGAACTGAAAGTCGTAGGTAGCGCCATTTCCGTCAGCCAGATTTAAAACCTCCTGGCTGTTAAAGTCCCCGCCGGTCGGATACAACCCCTGGTTACCGACAAACAAAGGAGTCGAACTACTTATATTCGGGTTGCGAATGTTGGAATTGTTGGTGACTAAGACGCCAATACCATCTATGGTTCCAAGAATCGTTGCTGATCCACCGGTAGCTTCGTCCCAATCTGCCCAGAGGCTGCCGACTTCGCTAGTGTCTAACAATCCATCATTGTCGTCGTCAACATCTAACGTGTTTGCCACACCATCGCCGTCGCTATCAACGTCGACGGTGATAATACTTGTTGCGACGTTAGACCCGGCCGCTCGTTCGTCAAATACTTGTACCTGAATCGATCGTTCACCCGTCACATGCGAGATTGATGCGAATCCAATTGACTCCAACGCCGTTTCATATTCGGCCAAGCTGGCATTTCCCGAAAGGGTCACCACTGTCTTGTCCGCCGAAACCGTGCCGCTAATTCCACCGGGAAGTGCGTCTAACAAGACCAACGCGTCTCCTGCTGCCGCATTTGTATTGGTAATAGTTGCGCCCGAAAGAACCGTACTATCGACATCAGCGACAGTTGTCTGAACACTTGTGATGGCTACAGCCGAAGTATTGGTCACATAGTTAGTCGCAAAGCCAGTCGGCCACGAGCGGCTACTGATTGCAACATTATCAATATACAGTTCGTCATTGTTGCCCAACGTCGTTGAGGAAGCAAAGCGAACCACGGTTGCAGAAGATATGTAGGGGCTAATATCGTACGACACGGAGACGTAGTTGGAATCGCTACCTGGTCCAGCGAATCGAGCCACTTCAACAAAGTTCGCACCGTTGTCGTCCGATAGAAACAACGAAACATAGTCCGCTTCGACATCCAGTCCGTCTCGACGGTAATCAAACGACAGCGTCGCCTCCATCGCTCCAGCCAAATTCACAGTCCGCTGCCCGGCGACGCCATCATCCTGAATAAACAGGGCGTTGGTCCCACCGAATGCTTCGACGTCTACATCTGCCGCATTACCACCGCCGCCAAGACTCACAAACGTCCAATTAGTAACCCAACCACTACCGCCGCTGAGTCCGCCCGATTCGAAGTCGTCTTGGCTAGTGACAACGCTTGGAGGGTTGTCCGACAAGTCGAGATCCAACTCCGGAGGCAATACTGGTTCGGTGAAATCCACAACCACGATGGCCGTCGACGTACCTCCATTCCCGTCCGTGATTTGATAAGTAAATGTGTCTTGAAATGGATCGCTCCCAAACCCGACCACGGTTAGTGAGCCATCGGCATTGAGAGTCACGGACACTCCAGTCGGCAGTGTGACTTCATCGCCGGGACTGACAATGATGTCATTGATGCGAACGACGGACAACGGATCGTTCTGCAAATCATAATCGTTAACCGTCACATCAATATTGGCCGCCACGTTAATGGGCGTACTAAGTGCGTCTCCTTCGGCAACAATCACTGTTTCGCCCGAATCGGCCTTGACAAACATCCACGAATCCCAGGCTGAGTCGCTGGCGTCGGCAATACCGACCTTCATGGTATTCTGTTGACCGATAATCACATCAAATGTCACAGGCAGTGTAATTGTAAAGCCGTCCATCTGCGTGTTGTATGATCCATCATCGTTATTGATGTATAGATTCGGATTTGCCGATTGAAGAACGCCATCTGTTGTATCATGCCCAGGGTTGGGATCATTCGCATCACTGCCATTCGCCGGGCTATAGACTCCTGCCTGGTTGATCGTATCAATTCCAATTGCCAATCCGCTAGGCACAACAGGTCGATTCACGCCGTTCACAATGACCGCCAGAGTGTCATTCACATTCGAATAAACATACTCGTTGTATTCTTCCGACCCAAACACAATTTCCATCGTCATTCGACCAACATCTCCCACATTGGCGCCCGCAGGCACGTCGGGAGTAAACACAATTTCAAGGAACGCTCCGTCGAAGGTTGAAAAGCCCGTCAGCGCATCAAAGTCAGCATCGCCGTCAACGCCAGCGGCATCCACACTGGTAGATCCACTTGAATTGGGACCACCCACGTTAACTGCGGCACCGGTCGAGAAGATAGTGCCTTCCTCGAAAGTCAGAATGTCCGTACCAAAGGTAACACCCGCTCCTGTTGTGAAGTTTCCTGACTGGCTGCCGTCCCCGGAATAGACTGCCGAATTCACGGTGATTCCCGATCCGAGCATCATCTGCGCCATATCCGTTGCGGCCGAAGCGCCTAGCGCACCGGCCGTGGTCACCGTCAGGTCCAACGCGCCGGTCCAATTTTTTGCGGCTAATATTTGTACGTCCATTTGACCAACCACTTGTTCCAAAAGCCAGTCGGCGCCGTCGCTTCCGCCAGTCAAATTGGTGGACGCCGCGATGTCGGCTCCTGTTCCTTCGGCCAACGAATTCAACAGCGCCAAGCCTTGTTCCGATTCGGCAATGCGGCATCCATATAGCAGAATATCGCCCTCTTCGCTCAATGCATTCCCGATAGCGAAAAGATGATCCGCGGCAGCGCCGTTTTGAATCGATTGGGCGTTGATTGCGGTGCTTCCTAGCTGAATCTGCCCGTCCGATCCGTGCGACACAATATGGATTGCCGCTAAATTCGAACGCCCCTCCAGCACTCGGCTGATCTGCGCCAATCCGTCGCTGGACGCCGACAAGAAATGCACTTCAGCATTCCGATCAGATACCAATTCGGCAACCAACTGTTGGTATCCTTCCACAGCTTTGTCCACAAATACCACTTCCGCTGATTCGGCGAATTCGGTAGCCACATCATGCGCAGGTTGTACCTCTATCGACTCACCTAATGCATCCGTTCCAAATTCGGGAACCACCATCGACGCATCGAACAGTATTCGGTCCTCCAAGGACAACATCAGACGATCGAGTCGCAGTAACAGGTCTTTCTCCGGGATTTGGCGCAAGCGATCGCCAATCTGACCATTACCAAATGCAAGTTTTTCCCAAAGCATGCGTATTTCCGTATTCATGAACTGGTATACCGAGTGCTAAACGTGAACAATCACAACAGACATAGGGATATCCGTTGACTTTCAACCATAGCTCATGTGGGAAAACGTCATCACTTGTGTGAAAAACGCTAACGACATCGATCTGCAGATTGCAATCTATGTAGCAGTTATATCGCCAACGCCTGTCGAAGATCTGCAACACGTGGCCGAAAAACCACACTATTGGATTTTTCACATCGTATATTCCCTGGCCGGAGTTCAGGGGTAATTCGGCAGAGGATTGTTAGATTGTTGTGGTTCGAACTTGCGGAGCCTGTGATGTTGTGGAGCCGATTGGGATGCAATCGTTGGTCGAAGACAGACGCGATTCGCCATGAGTTGAATACTCTACGGAATCGCGCATGCTTGGCTTCGCCTTATCGCACACTGTCGGCAGCGGTACGTTCGCGGTCTATCGAACCGGCGGCGCTGAGCGTGAAAGAAGGAACCTCGCTGCTGGCGCTGGGATTGGCAGCTTTGCATCGCGGTTGCAAGATCGAATGCTATGACACTCAACTGCAGGCGGCGTCTGCCATGTTGAACGGTTTCATCGTGGAAATGGCTACGGGTGAAGGCAAAACGTACGCCGCCGCTTTGGCTGCGATAGCGCTGGCGACGTTCCAACGAGGCGTGCATTTAGTGACTGCCAATGAATATCTGGCTACTCGCGACTACCTATTGTTGCGACCAGCGTTTGAAGAAGTCGGGCTCGCCTGCGCGGTTCTCTATCACGGCCAATCGACGCCTGACCGCCGAGCAGCATACCAAGCCGACGTTACGTTTGGAGCTGCTTCGGAATTCGGCTTTGACTTCCTGCGAGACCAAGCCCTTAGGCATAGATCCAGCCGGAAGCGATTAGGGTCGCAGTTTTTGGACCGGTTTGCGGGGACAAGTGAGTACGATGAACCACTACAAAGACATCCGTTCTGTGCCATTGTGGACGAAGTCGATAGCGTACTATTAGATGAAGCGTCGATCCCATTGATTCTGGCCGACACACCCGTGGCTACTTCTAGCGCGGATCGAACATACCGGATCGCGAACCAAGTTGCGCAACAGTTAGATGGAAACGCAATCAACCTGTCGCCGACAACGGGTGAGGTCACTTTTTCTGATCATGCCTGGAGGCTAATGCATCAGGTGTTGATTAGCCAACGGGATCTCTCCTTACTTAGACCATGGTCACAATATGTGGCAACAGCAGTGCGTGCTGAGCGATGGTATCAGCGAGACGTGCATTACACGGTTCAGGACGGTCAAATTCAATTGGTAGACCAGCAGACGGGCCGTATTCACGGTGAACGCACATGGAAATGGGGACTCCAACAGGCGATTCAAGCGAAGGAAGGTGTGACGATTACACCGGAAACGATCACAGCTGGCAGTATTACTCGTCAACGGTATTTCCAACGGTATTCATATTTGTGTGGTCTAACAGGAACTGCCTGGGATGCTCGACAAGAGTTTCGTGAGGTGTACCACCTGGGGATTCATCGAATCCCAGAGCATCGGCTGTGCCAACGAGTTGCGTTGCCGGAACGCTACTTCGAAAAGGAAGTGGACAAATTTCAGGCAATTGCGATCGACGTCCAAGCAAGGCAGCGTCAAGGCCAACCGGTTCTGATCGGTACACGAACAATTCGCTCGAGCTTCACTTTGTCCTGTGTGCTTGCACAACACAACATTGGCCACCAAACGTTAAATGGTGTGCAGGATGAAGACGAAGCGAACCTTATTCACATGGCGGGACAAGCAGGTACCGTTACCATTGCGACCAATATGGCTGGTCGCGGCACTGATATTCGACTTGACGAGGTATCTTTGGGACGGGGCGGTTTGCATGTCATTGTGGCTGAGCGTCACGAATCCGTTCGTGTCGATAGGCAGTTAATCGGTCGTTCGGCAAGGCAAGGCCAGCGAGGTTCCTACCAAACGTTTGTATCGGCGGACGACGACTTCTTAGCGACATCGCCAAAACTACAGGCGGCCATACGTCGCGCTGCGCTAAACCACCAGCACAACTCGTTAACCCGATCCTTGGCCGTGCACCAACGCCGGCTAGAAATCGCGGCGGCATATCGCCGTTCGAAACTTCACGCCCAGGACAATTGGACGGCATCCGTTCGCCGCTCGTTGGTTTCCTGTTCTCCAACTTAAAGGTCGTTCCATGATACGGAATCATCACATTCAAGTTTCCATTTTTCTGTTCATTGTTAGCGTTTTGCCCAACCTGACTTGCGCAGACATTTACGAAGGCTTCACCGAGCCGAAAGAGTCGACGTCCGTTTCAGCTGCGGTTACGGAACGAATCCAAAACGTATTGGTCACTCGAGGTCAAGTGGTCCGCCGCGACGACGTCCTGGTTCAATTGGAAGATCGGATTCTGCAACAAGACAGACGGCTTGCGGAACTACGAGCCAACGACGAGACGCTATTGCAAGCCGCGAAGGAAAAACTTCGGCACGCTGAAGCGGAACATACGCAGTTCTTGAACGCTCATCGTGATGCCATGACTGAAAAACGGATTGATCCGACAACTCCCAAAGAAAGACAAAACGCAGAACATACCTATAAAATTTCCCAAGTGGAACTGGAGAGTGTGCGATTGGACCTAAAACGTCGGCATCACGAATTGCAACGCATTGATGCTGAAATCGAATTGCGTACCGTTCGCAGTCCGACGGACGGGATCATTCAAGACATACTCAAGAAGCCAGGCGAATTGGCGTCGGTGGCCGATCCAGTACTGATCACGATTGTGAATCTGAGTGAACTTCGAGCAACCTTCTTCATCCCTTATCAATTGGTTTCGCAGTTAGAATGTCAACAATCGGTGCCCATTCGAATTCGCGATGATTTGGACGTGCACCGCACGGCCACCATTGAGTTCATAAGTCCCCTGGCGGATCCCGCGACGGGCGAAGTGGAAATCACAGTGCTGATCCCCAATGAAGAACTTGATCTGCGAGCTGGCACGGAATGTTTTTGGGATTGGGACCCCGCAGAAACAGAGCAACAGGGACCTGGAGTGACAAGTAGAAACTAGTGGAACAAAAATCTCATGTCGACAGATACAGAATCTAATAGTTTTCACATAACAGGTGCTCGAGAATTGCACCGTGGTATAAACGTCACAGGGCAAGCACCGAATTGTTATGCCGGGACGCACGAATGGGTAAATCAGTTGGCGTTCGCTTGTGAAGCGCAAACATTCCAACAGTTTGCCCAAAGAACACTAGGCGGCAAATCGACGGGTCGAACCTTGTTTGCC
>JAGQOZ010000332.1 GCA_020426955.1 Planctomycetales bacterium | reverse complement strand
ATGCAAAGCACTTGCGACTATCTGACTCCGCTGATGAAAGACATGGAAAAAGTGTCTAACTGAAGTCTCAGCTAGAAGCGTCCGTATTGAAGTTGCGCTTTTGGGCAGCCCGCACTTAAGTGAGGGAAAAACAGGGACTCCGCAGTCCCTCGCTCACGTATCGAGCTAAGCAATTCCGCCGAAAATACACGAAATCGCAACTTCAAAAAACGTCAGCGAGTGGAATCAACCATAGCCCGAAGCGTCAGCGAGTGGAAAACAATCATTCGAACACGACGCCCGAAGATCGGTACACAGTACGCATTGCTCGAAGAGACGAACAATCCGAATCGCAAAATCAAATTCCGCTGGAAGGCGGTACGTCAAAACGAGAGTGGCAAGTTCCTAGGTCGGCAATCTATTCTTGATCTTACAAACGTGGTCTGTGATGTCTTCGCAAATGTATGACACCATCATCATCGGCGCGGGGATGTCCGGGCTAGCCGCCGGAATTCGCTTGGCGTATTACGATCAAAGCGTTTGCATCCTAGAACGACATTACACCATTGGCGGTCTGAATTCGTTCTATCGGTTACGAGGCCGTGATTATGACGTCGGCCTGCACGCCATCACCAATTTTACTCCCAAAGGCGCCAAGAAGGGCCCGTTAGCTCGGCTGCTTCGCCAACTGCGTTTCAAATGGGAAGACTTTGCGCTTTCGCCGCAGCTTGGTTCGTCCGTTGCTTTTCCCGGAATTGAATTGAAGTTTGATAACGATCTGGGCTTGTTCGAAAACGAAATTGCGACGCACTTTCCGCAGCAAGTGGACGGATTTCGTCGTTTGGTTCAGCAGATTCTGGACTACGACGATTTGGACGAAACCAATTTTGAAGGGTCTGCTCGCGAATTTGTATCGCAACACATCTCCGATCCGTTGCTGGTGGAAATGATATTTTGTCCGCTGATGTGGTACGGGAACGCTCGCGAACACGACATGGACTTCGGTCAATTTTGCATCATGTTCCGCAGCATTTTCATGGAAGGATTGGCTAGGCCCTTTGCCGGAGTTCGTTTGATCCTGAAGAATTTGGTCCGGCGGTTTCGCGAACTCGGTGGTGAACTTCGACTGCGTACGGGCGTGGAAAAAATTCACGTGGAAGACGGTAAAGCCGTGGGCGTAGAGCTGGAGAACGGCACCATGCTGCACGCCAAACGCATCCTTTCGTCAGCCGGTTGGATTGAAACCATGCGGATGTGTGACGACATTGACCGCATTGACGCTTCCACCGCCGGCAAGATGTCCTTTACGGAAGCCATCTCGGTGCTAAACGTCAAACCGCAAGACATGGGACACGACCGTACGATTGTGTTTTACAATGATTCCGACAAGTTTCATTGGCAGAAGTGTGACGGCTTGTGCGACGTACGGACCGGAGTGATTTGTTCTCCGAACAATTTTGTGTATGGCGAATTTGACGGTGACAAAGCCGAATTGCCCGATGGCATTGTGCGGATCACCACGATTGCAAATTCGGACAAATGGATGGACTTGTCAGAGGCCCAATACCAGCTAGAAAAACTCAAGTGGTATGATCGAACGGTGGAATCAGCGGTTCGCTTCATGCCTGATTTTCGATCACACGTGATTGACACCGACATGTTCACGCCCAAAACCATTCGTCGTTTTACCTTTCATGACAACGGCGCGGTGTATGGAGCTCCGGAGAAAAAGCTGGACGGCAAGACGCACTTGAAGAACTTGTTTGTGTGCGGCACCGATCAAGGTTTTGTCGGGATTGTGGGAACGATAATCAGTGGCATTTCCATGGCCAACCAACATTGTTTACGTGACGAACCCTAGTTACTGCCTGTCCCACATGGCTAGCCACCACCAACGAAAGAACGAATCATGCCCAAAGATTTCCTGAAAGGTTGCCAGGACGAATATGACGTCATTGTCATTGGCAGTGGCTTAGGTGGCCTGACCACGGCCAACGTGCTGGCTCGCGCTG
The DNA here is from genome assembly GCA_020426955.1 of Planctomycetales bacterium. Taxonomy (GTDB): domain Bacteria; phylum Planctomycetota; class Planctomycetia; order Pirellulales; family Pirellulaceae; genus JAGQOZ01. The sequence goes on along the minus strand of JAGQOZ010000332.1, from coordinate 5,028 downwards.
GACGCAGCGTGTTGTTGCTGGAACAACATTATAAATTGGGAGGAATGGCTACGTGGTTCAAGCGACCCGGCGGCCACATTTTTGATATTTCGCTGCATGGATTTCCGGTTGGGATGATCAAAAGCTGCCGCCGGTATTGGACCAAAGAAATTGCGGACGCCATTGTGCAACTGAAGGGCATTCGGTTTGACAATCCCATGTTTTCGCTGACCACCACGTTTAACCGCGAAGACTTCACTCGGCTATTGGTTCAAGACTTTCACATCGAACGTTCGGCCGTGGAAGGATTCTTCGATACCGCTCGCAGCATGAACTTCTATGACGATCAATCGAAGACCACTCGACAATTGTTCGACCAGTTTTTTCCGGGTCGAGAAGACGTGATTCGGTTGCTGATGGAGCCCATTACTTATGCGAACGGTTCCACTTTGGAAGATCCTGCCATTACATACGGCATTGTCTTTTCCAACTTCATGTCCAAAGGGGTCTACACGTTTGAAGGCGGAACGGATGGCTTGGTGCAACAAATGGAACACGAGATGCGACGCAACGGCGTAGATATTCGGATTCGTTGTGACGTGGAAAAAATCTTGGTGCAAAAAGGCAAAATCGCGGGCGTCAAAGTCAATGGGCGAACCATCAAATCCAAGATTGTGGTCTCCAACGCCAACCTGAATGCCACCATATTCAACATGTTGGGCGAAAAATATTTTGATCCCCATTTCATCGATCAAGCCAAAGACGTTCGGCTGAACAATTCCAGCACGCAAGTTTACATGGCGCTGGATCCGAACGAATCGATCGACGAATCGACGGGTGATCTTCTGTTTAGTTCCACCGCACCAGTGTTTCGCACAGATCTGTTGCTGAGCCGAGACATCACCAGCCGTACTTATTCGTTCTACTATCCACGCACTCGGCCCCAAGGTCGGCCTCGGCATTTGATCGTCTCCAGCACCAACGCCAATTATCAAGACTGGATCGATCTATCGAAGGAAGATTACGAAGCCAGTAAACAAGATCTGATTGAAACCACGCTGGACGCCTTGGAAAAGTACGTGCCCAATTGCCGAGAAAAAATTGTGCATGCAGAAGCGGCTACGCCGATCACGTTTGAGCATTACACCAAGCACATCAATGGTGCCAGTTTTGGCACCAAGTTTGAAGGCCTGGCGGTGAGCCGAGCGTTACCCGAACAATTGCCGGGACTTTATCATGCCGGCAGCGTGGGCATCATCATGTCCGGCTGGCTAGGCGCTATCAACTACGGAGTGATTGTGGCTAACGATGTTGATTCCATGTTAATGAAATCCAGTGCAGGAAATTCGTCATGTCTTCAGACCGCACCGTAGTCATGGACCAAGCGGCCATCCAAGCAGCCATACCTCATCGACCGCCGATGCTGTTGGTGGATGCAGTGTTGGAAAAGACCGATTCGCGCATTGTGTGCGAAAAAACATTTCACGCCACGGAATTCTTCTTCCAAGGACATTATCCCGATAAGCCAATTGTGCCCGGTATCATTCTGTGCGAATTCGGCATGCAATCCGGTGCCATTTTGTTGTCACAATTCACCGATTTACAAGGCACGCCCGTAGCAACGCGCATGAACGACGTCCGCTTCAAACGCATGGTGCAACCCGGCGACACCGTGCTGGCCGAAATAGAATTGAGCGAACGACTGGCCAATGCGTTTTTCATGAACGGCAAATTAACCGTCGACAGCAAACTGGCCATGCGATTCGAATTTGCTTGTACCGTGGCGTAGCCAAGTTTCGCTGCGAAAAGATTGCATGACAAATCGTTGTCAATGAGCAAAACTTCGGATCGACAAAAGGAACTGTGACAAGCAGCTGTCAACGAGCAGACTCGTCGGCACTGTCTGGGCTACGAGTCAATCGCCACCCGAACCTCGATTCGCCCGAATGCTCTCGCCTATTCCGTACATACGGAACTGAGTTTTGCTGAAATGCAGAGTTCGCACAGATGGGTAGCCCCGGTTGCTCGCAACCGTTGGGTATTCCGGATGCCGTTACTCGATGCCCGCATGCCCGCGAACTCCCTTGTTTGCCATCAGCAAAGACGGCACGTCATCTTACGGGCGCCGAATTCACATCTGCGTCTGGGCTGCTCGCAAGCCCATCGGTTGCGAGCAACCGGGGCTACCCCACTAGGTTTAGACTTGGTTTCCGTTTTTCTGAGAACGAAAGGGAAGGGAGTGGTGGACGGCATAAACAACGGTCCATGCAAAAGGGTGCGGTTCGTCTTGGCAACGGAAGTGTATTCGCGAACTCCGTCGACGAATCTGTTTGGTGCTGACGTCATCTCATTCTCGGCCGCACATTTCAGCATTGCTATGCTACGGGAAGAATTCGGTGGATCGCGATCGCATTCGCAAATCTAACTTGCTACCAGCCCGATCTCTGCCGTAGAATCAACACCTGTTTGGACGGTGTGTTGATCTAAAGTCCGCATACCGCCCTACCGAAGCGTCTCAGCTCAACGGTCAAACTATCCTGCCGTGTCGCTCCGCGCCAGTTGGCATAAAGCAAGAACATGTAGCTGCTATTCGTTTTTTTAGCAAAGGTGTACTTTCATGGTGTGGCGAATTAGCGTTGGTTTCGGTTTGATCGCATTTTGCTTACTTAGTGCTAATACGGAGTTGAAAGCTGACGGCATTACTTTGCAAGAGATAAGAGACGAATGGAACAATCGTGACTCCAAGTCGTCAAGCGTCAAAATTGAGTGGGAGAATATTCGCGTTTTTTCGGATGAAGGGATTGAGCATCTCGAAGTTGCAAGCCTGCAGGAAATGAAGGAATTAGAAGGGGAGCGAATCACGTTACCTAACGCTAAGCTCATTTTCGGGGAACGGTCTTCTATTCGTTATGATTCAGTTGGTTTAGACGCTGTTGTGAGCGGTAGGACACCTCGCAATATGTACTCTTTTAACGACACTGAATCTCGGTTCTTCAGCGAAACCAGTTCCGACAAAGTCGGACAGGGATACGTCTACAAGGAAGCTGACAAATGGAATAATGAAGCAATCCAAATACCTGTTGCCTTGTTTCGTCCAATTCGATCCGGGCGATATTTGCTGGATCAGGGGTGGGAAATTAGTGGAATCAAGACGTACCAAGAACGCCCTGTCCTTGTTTTGGAGTTGAATCACGGAACGTTGCGCACATTAGTATTTGTAACGCAAGATAAAGCGTTCTTGCCACTTCGGATTCAAAGCTATGTCAATGATATTATCACTTATGATTGGCAAGGCAAATACGATCAGTCTAGATTAGTCGGCTGGTCCGTTGATCGATACACTAGCGATTCACAAGTTATGTATTCGAACCGTGCAAATGTCGTGGACATTTCGTTCGAACCTGTTTCTGATGATACTTTCAAGGTGGAGTTTCCGATTGGGACAAAGGTATATAACAGGGATACCGGCGACCGGTATTTTGTCAGTGCAAATGGCAATGTAGAGATACAAGAAGCCGATTCGCATTTTGGCTCTTTAGAGGAGTTTCTTGCAGGTTCAAGACCAGAGCCGGTAAAGTTTGGCAGTTACGTTTTGTGGATAAACATAGCCATTGTTGTTTTGTTGCTGTGCTTGATGACATACCGGCGATTGAAGCTGACGTAATGCGTTCACGAAGCGTTTCGTTCCGTGTTGTCCCATCATCGTCGATCCGCACGGTTTCCCAAGGATGCGTGCACCTTTGAATCCATGGAATAGCTGACAAATTGGGCCGATCCGTCGCATCGTACCGCGTTCCAACCCGACATATGAGCACTTCCAAACGAATAGCTGGACGGTGAATGGTACGAATCGTTTCGGGGAGTATTCGGTCGCTCGATAATAATCCAATATTCATCGGTAATTGTCGGTGACGTCCAGCGAGTGTTATCCGCATCGTCTCCCTGAAACATTGACGAATCGTCCCCCAAGTCACTTCCCGACTCGTATGCATCCGTCGACAAAGATTTTTCGCCAACTAGATACGTTTTGCTGAGGCCGTCACGGATGTGTCGCCCCTTCACAAGGCTGCGAGAATAGAAAATGCCGTTGGCTCGTGACGTATTGTTCCCTTTTTTCCATTGGAACTTCTCGGCGTCGGGATATGATCGCGGCCCAGCTCCTAGATTGGTATAGATGCTACCTCCGTTACCCGCATAGTCAGATCTTGCGTGCACTTCCGAGAAGCCTGCATTCTTGAAGCGGTCGTTGATTCGGATGTTCGGGAAGCCCTCCACATCGCGACGGCTTGGGCATGTAAATAGGGATAAGGGCTGTTGTTGTAGTGTCACTAACGCAGCCAGCTTCTCGTCGCCCTGCTTGTCCGCGCCGATCGACCGCAAGTCATTCTCATCCAGATACGGCAACACGTTATAAATCCAGCTGCCTGGTTGGTCGCGATCAAATCCCCGATGCGGGTCGCCACACCAATGCCAATTCCAGCCGCCAGATGGAAAGTGCCCTAAAGCTGCTTCGTGTGCCAGAACTCCCATACCAATCTGTCTTAGATTGTTCCGGCAGGTCACGATTCGCGCCGACTCTCGCGCCGATTGAATCGCTGGCAACAAGAGCTGCACCAATAAGCTGATTATCGCAATGACGACCAATAGTTCGAGAAGTGTAAACGCATTTCGTTTCGGGCCAAGCAGCTGCCGCATAACTACCCTCCGCACAAGTATTGCGCTGGAACCACACAAGAAACCTTATCTTACTCGCATGTTGAGATCGTGTCCATTTTGGTCGCTACCGAGCTAGGTATGACAGAACCCGACGAAGATAACCTTTCCATAGTGGAAATTATTGACTGGATTGAATTCGCTGGTTGGACAACTCTGGCGTTATTGCCAATTCTTCGCTGGATCAATGAACTCTCAGCATTGACTGATCAGTAGTAAGCGTCTCCCAGGACCATTGCACCGCGCGTCGCGGACGAGCTTGGTGGCGGTGGGGATTTAGGTTTCTCGGAGTAGCAGTCCCGCCTGGAGCCCACCGTCGTAGTTGCCATAGAAGCG
>JAGQOZ010000331.1 GCA_020426955.1 Planctomycetales bacterium | reverse complement strand
CGAAAAGGATTCCATTCAGATGAAAAACGTCATCGTAACGCTGTTGCTGTTGAATGGGGCTGGGTTGGCCTGCGCGAACGAGACGCCCTATTTCGCGGGGGTTGCTCAAGTCGACATTACGCCCAACTATCCCATTCGCTTGAACGGATTTGGTTTCCGTCGCGAAGAATCGGCCGGTGTCCAGCAATCCATCTGGGCCAAAGCATTGGCCATTCGATTCGAACAACAACGACCCGTGCTGTTGATCACTTTGGACAGCCTGGGCATTCCGCTGACCATGACGCAAGAGGTCCGGCAGCGAATTGCCGAACAGACCAACCTACCGCGTGATCGGATTGTGATTTCGTTTACGCATTCACATACCACGCCCAAAGTGAACGGTGCGTCGGACAATATTTTCAGCCAAGCCATTCCCGCCGAACACCAAGAACATATTGATCGCTATACCAAGGAATTGACCGACCGACTTGTCAGCGTTGCCGTCCAAGCGGTGACCAAATTGGAACCGGCCAGGTTGTCGTGGGGAACGGGATCGGTGGGATTTGCCCAAAATCGCCGAACCGCTGGCGGGCCGGTGGACCATGATCTGCCTGTGTTGCTGGTGCAAAATGCCGAAGGAAAACCACTGGCCATCTACACTTCATATGCCTGCCACTGCGTGACGTTGTCTCACAATTTGATTGGCGGTGACTGGGCGGGATTTGCACAAGTAGGCATTCAGCGTAAGTTTCCGGGCGTGGTGGCCATGGTCGCGATTGGTGCTGGTTCTGATTCCAATCCCGATTCAGGCGTGACGGGAGACCGAATTGACATAGCTCAATCGCAAGGAATGCAGATTGCGGATGAAGTGCAAAGATTGATCCAGGCAGGTTTGCTACAGACACTAGATCAATCGATCATTTGCGTCTCCAATCGCATTCCTCTTCCTTTGCGCGAACCTCCGACTGCTGCCGAACTGCAAGATTTGATCCAACAAGGCGGTCCGGCTGGTTACAACGCGCAAACGCAAATGGCAAAGTTGCAACAGGGCAGGGCACTGCAAGACTCGATTGACTATTCGATCCAAACGATTCACTTCGGCCAGCAATTGGCCCTGACGTTCTTGGCGGGCGAGGTTTGTGTCGACTATTCGCTACGACTGAAAACACACTTCGTCCGAAATCGTTTCTGGTTGGTCGCTTATTCAAACGACTTTTGCGCGTACATTCCTTCGGAACGCTTATTACAAGAAGGTGGCTATGGCGGCGGCGCGGAGATTCCCTATTTCGCGTTGCCTAATACTATCGCGCCGGGCGTGGAACAACGGATTGTGGATGAAGTGCGACGCCAAGTGCCGGAGGCATTCGTGGCTAAGACTGACCAACAGGAAAAAGGCACGCCGGTCCCCGCCAAGTCTCCGGCCGACTCATTGCAGTGCCTGAGTACGCATCCAGACCTGCAAATTGAATTAGTGGCCAGCGAACCGTTGATCTCCGATCCCGTGGCCATCGATTTTGGTATCGACGGCTGTCTGTGGGTGGCGGAAATGAACGACTACGCTAAAGGCCCCTTGGAAGAGTTTCCTCAGCACGGTCGAATTCGGCTGCTGACAGACACGGATCGAGACGGCACGTATGATTCCGCCACCACGTTTCTAGACGGCCTGAGATATCCCACGGACGTGAAGGTCTGGAAGCAAGGCATCCTGGTGTGTGACGCGCCCGATATTTGGTACGCCGAAGACACCAATGGAGATGGTCAAGCGGATGTGCGGCAAAAGCTGTTCACGGGTTTTGCCACTCACAATGCCCAAGCACGAGTGAACAGTTTGGTGTATGGCTTGGAATTGTTGGTTCATTTTCCGGTGCAAGATGAATACCTGCGGCGCAATCCGGCTGTTCAGCCGCCTGCTTCGCGAATTGGAATTCTGGCTGGCCACGACGCCAGTCAGTTGTTTCCGCCTGACAATTTGGTTCGCTTTGAATTGTCCGGTCCGCCGGGGCGACCGACATCGGCCTGCGGGCTGCACCTGTATCGAGGTGACAAGTTGCCGTCAGTTTATCGTGGCAACGCCTTTGTTTGTGAACCCGTTAATCAGCTGGTGCACCGGCGCCTTTTGCGTCGCGATGGCGTGCGGTTTAGCGCCGATCGAGCTGCCACGGAACAGCAGCGCGAGTTTTTGTCTTCCACCGATGCTTGGTTTCGGCCCGTGCAAGTGAAAACGGGCTTGGATGGAGCGTTGTACGTGGTGGATATGTATCGCTACGTCATCGAACATCCCGTTTGGATTCCCGAAGCGACCAAGGCTTCCTTGGACGTCTTTGCTGGACAAGGCAAAGGACGAATCTACCGAATGCGTGCAGCCAACCAACCGCTTGGTCCGTTGCCGGACTATTCGCAACAGCCCGTAGCAGATTGGGTGCCGCTACTAAGCCACGCCAACGGTGCGGTTCGCGACATGGCTCAGCAACAGTTGGTCTGGAACCATTTCACCGCGAATGACCAACTTTTGTCACTTGTGCAAAATGCGGATCTCGCTTCCGGGCGTAGTCAAGCTTTGTGGACATTGGCGGCCCTGGATCAATTGGACCAGACCACGTTGCTATTGGCTTTGAAGGACAAAAGTCCAGACATGCAGCGCCAAGCCTTACGATTGGCAGAACGTTTTCCCGGATCAACAGCGGTTCGAGACTTGGTGATTCAGTATTGTCAGTCACCAGACGCGGCGCTGGCGCAGCAAGCGATTTTTGCCTTGGGCGAATTCGTGGGGCCGGAAGTCGACGAGGCACTGCTTAATGCTGCGATTGTTTTTCGCAACGATGAAACACAGTTGTCGGCGGTCTTCAGTTCGCTGGATGCGGAGAATATCGAGCGAATCTTTGACAGACTGTTCGATATGACAGACCAAGCTGCCGTCGCCGAATTAGCCCCGCAATTCGCCCTGCTGGTGCAACGCATGGACAACACCGAATTGGCTGTTTCGCTGGCTCAGCGACTGGTCCAATCGTTCGATCCGCCGCAGATTCAAGCGTGGCATTGGCATACTCTGGCTCGTTTGTTGGAAAACGCGTCTGCCGAATCGACTGGTAGTGTTCTTTCTGGAGCATGGGAAGAATCGCTGCTCGTTGCGGCAAAGGACACGGACACTGCGCCGGATAAACGGCTGGCGGCGGTGGACGTTTTGGGTGCTACGATCGAATTGCCTTCTCATCGATTCGTACTACAACAATTGATTAGCGCCAACATAGCCGAATTGCGTCTGGCCGCGGTCGCTCGATTAGCGGCGGACCGGAACTCACAGCCGTGGTTGGCTTCGCAATTGGAATCCAAGCTGCCAACTTCAAATCGTTCTGTTATCATTCAGCAATTGCTGGAACGTAAGCAAACGCTGCCATTCCTGAAACCGGTGGCCGACCGTCATCCCGCTTGGTTTGACCAAGAACAATGGAACATCATCACCGGCAGCACGGCAGACCAGGTGTCGACGCTGACCGGTCCGTTGTTGGAATATCGAACGGATGTGTTGCAACGGACGGGTGATGCTGTGTCCGGCCAGGCGGTTTACCAAAAACAATGTGCGGTGTGTCACGAGTCCGCTGCGGACGGGCAACGCACAGGGCCCGACTTAACTGCACTGACCAATCGAACGCCGTCCTACGTGCTGGATGCGGTGCTGTTGCCCAGCCAAGCCTTTGACGCTCGGTACGTGACCTACAACATTGATCTAAAAGACGGCCGACGTCGCACGGGCCTGATTCGCGAAGAAACGTCCAATTCGCTGACGCTGGTGGATGTTCAGAATCAAGTTCACGTGTTGCTTCGTAATGAAATGGAATCAATCGAATCGACCGGACTTTCGCTCATGCCATCCGGGCTGGCCGATCAAATCTCGCCGGCCGACATGCGTAACTTGTTGGAATACGTGACCAGTCACCGCCGCTAGATGAGTTGCGTTGTGAATGGCGTCAAACGCGTAGTCGCTTTGTTAAAACGCATGCACAGGGTGCCATTGCTGGACCAACTCGCCAAAGTTGTAGATCAAATTCTCGCAGCGTTCACACCAGATGAATGCCGAATGATCGCTCGACTGTTGAGCGAACGAACCGACGAATGAGTGTTCGGCGGTACGGTAGGATCGTGAAACGCCAGGTTCTTGCTCGGCGCTAGGAGGCACAAGAACGTTCGTTCCGTCTGGCCAACCTTGGTTTGTGCCCTTTGTACCCTACGAACCCCGATCGAAGCAAAAGCCCGAGAAATCTCGCTACCATCAAATTCATGAAGTGCCCTGTCTTAAGTGCACTTGGACCAACGCCACCATGGGCGCAGCGAATTCGACAAGGCGTTCCCCACGTGGGGCAGTGAATTTATTCGGGCGTTTGACAAGTCCTGGGGCCCCTCCATACCTCCCCTATTCCGGCAGATACCTAAGCCAAGTGTCGACAGAGTTCGAATCACGACGAAGCAACTTTCGAATCGGACCAACTGGTTGTACATTGTGTATTGTGAAAAAACCTTCCAGCCAACGTTGGTGATATCGTGATCGAATCAGAAACACGTACAGCAAACAAGGATCTCGTTTCGCAATTGCACCATGACGAAAAGGTCATGTCCCCTGAAATGGTAGCCGTGTATCGAAGCAAAACGCCCACTCAGCGGTTGCAGATCGCATTTGACATGTGGCGCTCCGCACGAAAAATCGCCTTGGCTGCCGTCCGACAACAAAATCTCCAGTGGACTGAAGACCAGCAACAAGCCGAAGTCGCGAGGAGAATGTCCGATGGACTCGTTTGAACTGTTGCTTCATGCGGCAGGTGCGATGCAAATGAATGAGTTATTGGAATCGTGCTCGCGTGACGAAATCAACGAAGTAAAAGTGTGGACTCAATCAGGTTTTGGGAAAATGAACTGCCAAACAGGGTTAAATGCGATTGCTTTTGCGAAGGTTGCACGTCTGGCAAAGCAATTGCAGGTTGTCTTCGCTTGTCGCACCTCCCTTTGATACCGGGATAACATGGTCGAACTGCAGATTATTTGGGCTGCTGCATTCAACGCAGATACCGCCATCGCGAACCCAAATCCGACGCCGCAATTCGGCTGAAATATGCTCACGGACTTTAGTCTCGTAAGACATTTTTGGTGCATGCGTTTCAAAGGTTATTGTAGTTGCCTCGATTTCTGCTGCATTCCAATCCTTACGAACCTGATCTAAAATGGGGTCGAATTCTCCGTCGTTAACGCCAGAGAATTCCTCGCAAAAGTGAGAAAGACACAAGGACTGATGAAAGGTGACAAACTCTTCCTGCAAGCATTCGCATGTTTGCCAATTATCAACCACGTCATAGATGTCATCAGTGGCTGCTGGAACAGTATTCGATTTACTGCAATTTGCACACCGGTAGCTAATCGAAACACCATTGGGGCTGACGCGTTCTAGGATCATCGTACGTTCGAAACATCGCGAGCACGGTTCCACGAAGTAAGAAACGGGTATTGCCTTTCGCAGTTCGTCCGCAACGCTTCTCCATTCATTTAATGAACGATTTAGCAAGAGTTCCGAGAAATGCTCTTCTAGGACGACTGCGTTCTGATTATTGCTTCGGAGATTTATGACGCATTGTCGAATCGCCGCATGTCGCAATTCAATGCAGAGAAACTGCCAATACTCCGAATCGGGGCCAACAATAAAATCGGCGGGGAGATCGAACGCGAGCTCCATGAGATTGCGACGGGGTCGCATGCCGTATTCGAACTCCGTGGGTTTCCAGAACGTACACGAACGATCTCGTCCGAATTTGCCAAAAAAATCGTGTCTTCGTCCGACAAATCTTCTTTTTCATGGGAAAATCGTGCAACGTTTCTGACCAAAGCGGTATCAATCGCTATGAACGTGTCGCGTTGGTGGTCGATCAGTCCGAATATTTGCTTCGTGAGAAAAACATATGCATCCGGCGACAATTCCAGCGTCATAGGTTGCGCTTCGCCAGACGCTGACACGAAGAGGTCATAAAGGCGAGCCAGCCGTTTCTGTCGGTTTGAGGCCTGCCCATCCGTTTTCAGACTGATACCAGTCCAAGCTGTAATCGAAAGCCAGTCCGCCGTTGCCATTTGCGACGGGGCCGAAGGCGGTTCGACGATTTCGGCTTCCATTACGTCGCCCGGAATCACATGCCGATGAAGACATTTCGGACACTTAGCGGTAAAACCGATTCGTTTTATGGCGACGACAAGACGTTGTTGACATTCTGGACACTGATAGCGGTGTTTCATGGTTGAGGTTTCCGTCGTAGATCGGTGGACGTCACTTTTTATACCGTATCTTCACGAGGTGGCTTGCGTGCCTTCGTTTCGTTGCTTTCAAAAACCACTGGACGGGAAGCGTCCATCCCACGGGGAAATCATTTATGTCCCATGAAACGGTCAATAGACTGACGCCAGTTTGCAGGCAATTCTATGGCGCAAACTACTCGAACACGACGACGTGGCAAGTCGCAGAAAACGCTATCGGGAACAGGATACGGTTACTCGCTGTCGGTGTCACATTACGATACAGAGTTTTAGTCTAAGGCTTCCCACGCTCTATGACACATACACGTCGCGTTTCGATGATCGTTTGCTGCGGTCTTCGTGAATCGCGCTGCCTATGTCAGCGAATGCATTGTCCCGCGCGTTTTGCGAATAGGTACCTAGCTGAAATGCTCGAATCAAATCGCTTGTATCAAATTCGCGATCACAATCCCAGTCCCCGGTTGCCCATGTTGAATTGTCTTCAATCTGGTCTTCATATTGGCCGGCCTGGAAAACGCGAATCAGATCAGTCGAGTTAAAAACGCCATCCAGATTCGAATCGCCATAAGTCGTTCCCAGGATATTCCGAACCAATGCATCCAGGTCCGCAAGGCTGACGGAGTTGCTTCCATTCAAGTCAAAACGTGGATCGAAACCGCTATTTACCGCACGACATAGCAAGTCAATGTCATTTGCATTGATCAAACTATCACCATCCAAGTCGCCTCGTGCGTCAGATTCGCCACTAATTTCGATAGAAACCGTGGCCTCCGACGTTGCGCCGCTCGGA
>JAGQOZ010000330.1 GCA_020426955.1 Planctomycetales bacterium | reverse complement strand
TTCACCACGTTCCAAAGTTGTGGAAGTTCATCTAGGCTCATCGCGCGGAGAACTTTGCCGATCAAGGTCACTCGCGGATCATTTGCAATCTTGAAGGCCGGTCCGTCTTGTTCGTTTTGCTCCAACAGTTCGGCTCGCTTCGCATCGGCATCAATGACCATCGAACGAAATTTGTAAATTTTGAACGCTTTGCCGCCCTGTCCCGAACGTTCTTGAGCGTAGAAAATGGGACCGGGAGATGTAATTCGAATAAGCGTGCCAATTAGCAGAAACAAGGGAGACAGGCAAACCAAGCCAAAACCCGCTCCTAAAATATCTAGGAATCGCTTCCAACTTGGCGTCTGCGCAACGGTCAACAATTCGATGGGCTTTGGCGACACGGATACTCGCATCGCAATTCCCGAACTGGTCGAATCATCCTCGGGGAACGACTGAGTTGACGGCGAACTGGACATAAGCCAGTTGGACGGGTAACAGAAGACTTCGAATTCCGGTTCCGCAATCAAGTTATAGATCGCGTCGCAAAGTTGCTTTGCTAGTTTATTGCCACCTGCCAGTGGCGTCACTGGCAACAGAACGGCCAATTGATCATGTTCGATCAAACCAACATCGTCAGTCCGTCTGATTCGTTGTGAGAGTGTCTCGACGATTCGCTTGGCATCGTCGGCTGGAATGGCATCCACTAGGTTTCGCAATACCAATAAGCAGAATTGTTCGCCCGTTCGATCTGTACGAGCCATTTCGCGATCAATTTGCCGACGAAATTCCGTCGGCTTCAGCAAGCGATCACCGACTGGGTGAGTGCGATTTAGGATAGTTGCTAAAGAACGTTTCATATCAATCCACAGATGTAATCTTATTTGCGCTTTTACGTATGCCGCAGCAACCGTGCTATTCTAGCCGCATGGATGCAATCGACAACGGGGCTGAGCAAGTCATGTGCCACGTGCCCGGAATACCATCAGAACTGCTTGAAATCAACCCATCATGTTTCTTTAAGCCATCGACGTGTTGTCAAAATGCCACAAAACACATCGAACGCTGCCATAACATGTCGCATCCATGAGAGGGCTAATTATGCCGTTCTTTTTCCTCAGCGTCAGCTACCAAATTGTGAAGATTATAAAATAACTTGCCAAATTGCCTCGCGTAGAAGACGGTAAACAGCGCTATCAACGGGGCGGCGATAAATGGGCTGAACATGAATAGAGCACCGATGACTGCGGCCATCAAGACGGTCGACACCACAAACACCAGCCATGGAACTAAACGTTTGTTTATCGATCCTAATACTTCTGCACAAAAAGGGCTAAAACAACTTCCATTGTGCAGAAATGACATTAACACGATCGGAAATGTTAGGAAACCTAATGCCATAACGATCACTACCGGCGTATCTACCACCTGGTCAACGGCCATACCAATCAGTGCCCACGGAATGCAAGCAATGGCGTAGGCGTTGGCAAATAGAAATACGCTGGAGCCACGGTCACCCAGGTCATACTTGACGTGCTCAATCTTAGATCCTCCATTGGCGGTGGTTTCGACGATGGCTAACAGTACGGGAGCAGTTAGGCCAGCCGTCATGATGGCTGCTAATGCTGCAAACAAACACAGAAACACCGCCATGATGCTACCGATCGAAAGCATGGCCATCGCTTGATTCAGTAACATCAGCAGCCCCAGCGAAATGGCACCACCAATGGAAATTACCAGCAAAGTAGTGATCACTTCGGCTTGCATTAGAAAGGATGCGAATCCAGCAAAACGGTCGGTGTCGTCAATGATAAACCCGGCGGCTCGCGTATCTTCGTCCGCTTGATCCAATTCGCGCCGAGCATTCTGGAGCATTCGATTGGCAATTTCCGTTCTCGCATCACCTCGCGGAAACGCCGATTCCTGTTCAACGGAATTCGCGGCAAACGAACTTACAGATTGAGTGGCCAGCGACTTGGCAGTGGTAGATCGAGGCCGCGGGATGCGGTTCAACGCTTTGCATTTGGGACAGCGAACTTGTTTGCCCGCATGGCTTGCCATCACCGTCAACAGAGCATGACACTGGACGCACGTAAGTTTGACGTGCGAATCGGCATTTGCCACCGCCACGTCATCGGCCGAGTCCTGTAGTTGGTAGCCGTCGTCCAGTGTGGGTGTTGCCTTCTTCGGACGCTCAATCGGCCGAGGCACTTTGGTAACGGTTTCGCAATCTGGGCAAACGATTGATTGGCCGATTTGGTTGCGTTCGGCATGCATACGAGTATGGCAAACGGGACAGACGACCGGTATTTGCGAATCCATAACTTGTCTCCCTTAGGACGCGGAACGCTCCATTATCACGTTACGTAGTCACTCAAACCAGCTATAATCCACCGTTTGGTCCTGGAACCAATTCGTTTTTTTGTCAAAAAGGGACACTTCTTGTTTGTTGGACCTGTTTTTTACCGCGAATTAGTCACGGCTCCTCGCCGACCACACCTTTTTGCCATTCGAACCGTTTACGCGGCGGTCCTGTTTGGCGTCATGTGCACCGCTTGGTTGCTGCTGGCCGGAACGCAAGTCATTCGAGGCATTGAGGATATGTCTCGGTTTGGCGCCATCTTGTTCCAAATTCTGGTTCCTCTACAAATGGCGGTCGTCGTGTTCATGGCGGCTTTGACCGCGGCGAGTGCCGTATCATTGGAAAAAGACCGCAAAACCATTTTGCTGTTGCTGCTGACTCGATTGAATAACAGTGAATTGGTACTAGGAAAACTGGCCGCCAGCTTGATTCATATCTATTCGATGATTTTGGCGAGTGCTCCGGTGCTGGCCTTTTCCATGCTGTTCGGCGGGATTTCGCTGGAACAGGTGGCCCGAGTCTTGTTGGTAACGCTATTGGGAGCGACCGCGGCAGGCAGTCTGGGAGCACTTTTTGGATTTTGGCGCGAAAAAACATTTCAAACGTTGGCCATGACGGCGTTGGTAATTGTGGTCTGGTTGGTTATCTGTGAAGCGGTTGCGTCCGGCGTTTTTGGCGAATCCATCTTTGGCCAATCCAGCAACTGGGTGGCGGCGGCGCTGAGTCCCATGCGAGCGGTATCGGCTGCCGCGGTCGCTGATTCTCCTTCGTTTTGGCAAAGCCCGGTGACGCTTCATTGTGCGTTGGTTTCACTGCTGACCTTGGCGCTGAACGGAACGTCGATTGCCCGAGTTCGAAGTTGGAATCCTTCTCGAGAAATCCGCGAAGTGAAGTCGAATGAAACTTTGCCAACACAATCAGCGACGGCCGGCGTTTCGAATCAAGCGGACGCAGCTGTCGAAGTGACGCGTTCTGATCCCCAGCCGTATCGGCAAGTTTGGGACAATCCAATTTTATGGCGAGAAATCTGTACGTGGGCGTATGGCCGCAAAGTCTTGATCATTCGCTTGGCGTACTTGGCGCTGTTTGTGATGACGACCGCCGGATTGGTCTGGGCCAGCCAACAGATACGTGTCGTGGATGCGCAGGAGGGAGTGATTCCTTTAGCCGCGAGACCGTTGCTTCCGCTATTTGTGGTGAGCTTGGTCATCATCAACGCGCTGGCGGTGACTTCGATTACTAGCGAACGAGACGGACGGTCGTTGGACTTGTTACTGGTGACGGACCTTCGCCCAGCAGAATTCTTGTTCGGAAAATTGGGCGGAATCTTTTGGATCACCAAAGAAATGGTCATTCTGCCAATTCTGTTGTGCATTTATCTTTGGTGGGATCGAACGCTGAATACGGAAGGCTTGGTGTTTGCGTCTTGCGGGTTATTGGTACTGGATTTCTTTGTGGCTGTGCTGGGAATTCACTGCGGCATGACCTACGCTAGTTCACGTTCGGCAATTGGCATCAGCCTTGGGACCGTGTTCTTTTTGTTCTTGGGCATTGCTACGTGCATTTTGATGATGATTTCTTTTAGCGGTTCCTTTCAGGTCCAGATTGCTCCCTTCTTGGCGTTTATTGTGGGCGGCAGCATTGGTTTGTTTGTTGCACTGGGCGTACGGAATCCGTCGCCGGCGATTTTGTTGGCTTCGTTGGTGCTGCCGTTTGCCACTTTCTACGCGATCACCAGTTACATGCTAGGGCAACCATTGGCCACGTTTCTTGTATCGGGCACGGCATACCTGTTTGCGTCTGCGGCTATGATGATTCCGGCATTGGCCGAATTCGATTTTGCCGCTGGGCGGTCTCAATCCACGGACGAACCATGATCCGACTGTTCGAATGTAACTTGAGACGACTCGAACACGCGCGAGGATAACAGTATGGAATTGTTATTCGACGTTTTGCCGTTTGTCATTGCGATGCTGGCGTTGGTCTGCGTGTCCGCTTTTTTTTCGGCATCGGAAGCAGCTTTGTTTTCGCTGAAAGCAGGCGATCGCCAGGCGATGTCGCAGGGTTCGTACGGACAACGATTGGCGACGCAATTGTTGCAAGATCCGGATCGACTGCTATCGGCCGTGTTGTTTTGGAACTTGGTGACGAATCTAGCGTACTTTGGTCTCACGTCCGTAGTGGATTTTCGACTGCGAACCAACCCGACATCGAATCACACGTTAGACTTGGTCTTCCCGTTCGCTTCGCTGCTACTGATTATCTTTGCCAGCGAAATGATGCCCAAAACATTCGCGGTGCTCAAAGCCAAATGGCTTTCCGCCGTGGTCGCTCGTCCGCTGTCCATTGCCATTCGAATTATAGATCCCATCATGCCTGTGCTGACCGTGGGCACGTTGTTGTCGAGAAGGTTGATTTGGCCGGGCTTCGAACCCGAGCCGTATTTGGATGTGACAGATTTAGAACGAGCGATCCATTTGTCTACGCCGGCGGCCCAATTGATGGAACAAGAGCAGCAAGTCCTGCGCAGTTTAGTATCGCTTTCGGACATGACCGTGGACGAATTCATGCGGCCTCGATCTCAGCTGGTCGTTTTCAAGCCGCCCATCACGCTTTCGGATATTCGCCAAGAATTGCCTCGCAGCGGATACCTGTTCGTCACAGAGACGGAGAGTGATGAAATTGCGTACTCCGTGCATCTGTCCAATCTGACGGACCTAAAGAACGAACACTTGGAATACTATGCAGAACCCGTGATCTATGTGCCATGGTGCATCACGGCGGCGGATGCATTGCAAAGGATGCGAAGCAAGGAACGAGAGACTGCGGTGATTGTCAACGAACTGGGCGAAACCCTAGGCGTGATCACTCGACAAGATATTCTGGACGTCTTGTTTTCTAAGCACTCCAGTCGAATTCAACGCGTTTTGGATCGCGAGCCGATTCACACCATTGACACGAATCACTGGCAAGTCTTGGGGCTGACCAATATCCGCAAGCTGGAAGAGTTCTTTCAGGTGGAAGCGCCGGAAACTCGATCGGCAACGGTGACGGGCGTGATGCAAGAACAACTGCAAAAGGTTCCGGAACCGGGTGATGTCTGCTACTGGGGCATCTGGGAATTCAGCGTTTGCCGATATACCGACAACGACGAACAGCTGGTAGTCGATTTGCGAATTCACGATCAGGAGTCAAACGAATCATGATCTGGGCGCTGCTGTTGTTTGTCGTCAGCATTCTGCTGAGTTCGTTTTTTAGCGGTTCGGAAACGGGCTTCTATCGAGCAACTCGAGTTCGTCTGACGATGGACGCGTTGGCCGGCAGTTGGGTTGCCAGAGGTTTGATTTGGCTGACCAATAATCCGGCGTTGTTTGTGGCAACGACTTTGGTCGGCAACAATTTGGCAAACTTCTTAACGTCGCACGCCGTCGTGATGATGGCTCGACAGATGCTGGGAACCAGCAATTACGTCGTGGAATTACTCGGCCCGATCGCGCTAACGCCCTTTGTTTTTGTTTACGGAGAACTGTTGCCTAAACAGCTGTTCTATGCGGCGCCAAATCGTCTACTTCGTTGGGGCGGCCCATTCTTCTTAGGATTTGCCGTGTTGTTCCTGCCTGTTTCGGCAATTCTGTGGATGTTGGGCCGAGCGTTACGTTATCTTTCGGGCGAAGCTCCTGAACAACTACAAGTTTCGCTCGCGCGCACAGAATTGCAACGCGTGCTGGACGAAGGACAAGAAGTCGGTGTGCTGCGGCCCGCACAACGGCAGTTGGCCCAAGGCATGTTCCTGTTGGCCGGCAAGCCGTTATCTACGTTTTGCGTTCCGATGGCTCGCGTGGTCAGTGTTCCGCTAGGAAGTCCCAAGGCGGATGTGTTTCGTTTGGCCAAACGACAAGCGAATCCCTTCATTTTGGTAAGCGAACGACGAGGCAAACGCATTTTGGGTTACGTCCGCATCTTGGATTTGTACTTAAGCGAATCCGAGCTGGTCGACGAATTCAACGCCATTCCGGAAATTGTGAACACCGAGCCGCCGCTGAGCGCTCTGATCCATTTGCGCAGCCAAAAACAAGATTTAGCTCGCGTGGTGGATGAAGCCGGAAAGACAACGGGAATTGTTACCACGGCCACGCTTAGTGGTCGCGCGTGGGCGGGCGCGTAGCCCGTTTTCAAGCGAATCATGCAAGGACACGAACGAGTTTCCGCATCGCCAATCGATTGTTGCATTCGCTCGGAAAACCAGCGAAAATAGCGTTCTCGCCGGTAACTCGCCTATCCATGATCTGACGGAAAGATCGTTGTCATGAGTTCGTTCCTGCCTAATCGTCGAAAAGTCTTACAGATTGGTGGCGCTGGTATGCTGGGCCTGACCATGCCCAAGCTGATGCAAGCAGCCGCGTTGCCACATCATGTTCCCAAAGCCAAGTCGGTCATTTTTTTGTTTCAGTGGGGCGGCCCCAGTCAATTAGATACGTTTGACATGAAGCCCAACGCGCCGGATGGAGTGCGTTCGCCGTACAAGCCCATTTCCACTAACGTTCCGGGGATGCAGGTTTGCGAATTATTGCCGCGAGTTTCTCGCATCATGGACAAGGTGTGTTTGATTCGCACCATGACGCATACCATGAACAATCATGCTTCGGCCGGATACTACGCCATTTCCGGGCACGAACCGCCGTCGGATGACCAACGGCTTCGTGATTCGCTGCAATTGTTTCCGGCCTA